>JBBTCR010000355.1:0-9941 GCA_038043105.1 Bacteroidota bacterium | reverse complement strand
TGGAGGTCGGCGTCTTTCGAACGGGAAAACTCAATTCCATCACCGACGTCGCCGGAGTGCGCGTGGGACACGTGACGATCATCGAAGGAGACGACGTCCGGACTGGCGTAACAGCAATCGTTCCGCACGGTGGGAATCTTTTTCAAGAAAAGGTTCCGGCGGCAGCCTTTGTTGGTAATGGGTTCGGCAAACTCGTCGGCTTCACTCAGGTTGATGAGCTTGGTCAAATCGAGACCCCCATACTGCTCACCAACACGCTCAGTGTGTGGGATGTTGCCGACGGGATTGTTGATTACATGCTCTCATTACCAGGAAATGAGAATGTT
Source organism: Bacteroidota bacterium (assembly GCA_038043105.1). Lineage (GTDB taxonomy): Bacteria > Bacteroidota > Ignavibacteria > UBA10030 > UBA10030 > VGWB01. The sequence goes on along the minus strand of JBBTCR010000355.1, from coordinate 9,615 downwards.
CGATCCATTAACCCGGTTGTTGGAGAAACAAATGATGGGGGATTGAACGATATTCGCGGCCGGCATGTCAAACGCGAACACGCGGTTGCGGCAATTAGAGCGGCGCAGTCGAGAGAAGTTGAAGAAGGAAGCGTCGGGGCGGGAACAGGAACAATTTGCTTTGGCTGGAAAGGGGGAATAGGAACGAGCTCTCGCGTCCTTCCGCCAAACCTCGGAGGATTTACCATTGGCGTGCTCGTGCAAACGAACTATGGAGGCATTCTGGAAATCGCGGGAGTGCCTGTTGGCAAAGAGCTTGGCCGGTACAGCTTCAGAGATCAGCTCAAATATCCGGGCGATGGGTCGTGCATGATCGTTCTTGCCACCGACGCCCCGCTCACTACCCATCAACTCAAACGGCTGGCGAAACGCGCAACGCTGGCTCTTGGGCGAACGGGTTCATCTATGAGTCACGGAAGCGGCGATTACGTCATCGCGTTCTCGACATCGCCCGAACTCCGCATACGGCCCGATGCGGAGAGAATCCAGCAATCGGTCCGCTTCAAGGAAGACGACCTGTCATCTCTCTTTCAGGCGGTCGTTGAAGCTACGGAAGAAGCAATCTACAATTCCCTGCTGAAGGCGACAACTATCAAAGGGATCCAGGGACGAGAGATTGAGGCACTGCCGATCGATAAAGTGAAGGATCTGTTGCGGAAATACGGTAAGATGAAGTAGGTAAGTGGAAGCCATCTCAAGAATGTTCACGCCCGCCTGCCCTTATAGAATTCTGAGGGGCGGGCAGGCAAAGCCGCAAAGCGCGCAAAGGTCGTTGAACACTTTGTCTTTGCGGACTCGGCGCCAGCCCGCTACCCGCCCGACTGAACGACGCGTCGTTCGGGCGGGCGCATTCTGGCGGGTCTTTGCGTGAAATTATCTTTTTCCCTCAGAGGGTTTTTGAGATAGGTTCTAGTAAAAAGTAAGATTGGCAGATATCGGTTTTGAGGAAAACAAAAAATCCTCCGCGAGGAGTGATTCTTACTTTGTCACTGCGGACCGCTCTCGCTCCATCAACTCGACAAACTGAGCGAAGAGGTAGTCGCTGTCGTGCGGCCCAGGTGAGGCTTCGGGGTGATATTGAACGCTGAAGACGGGAAGCTCTCGATGGCGGAGCCCCTCATTCGTTCCGTCGTTCAGGTTGGTGTGGGTAATTTCCACCAGCTTCGGATCGAGGGACTTCGGGTCGACAGCAAATCCATGGTTCTGCGAGGTGATTTCGATATCGTTTGTCAACAGGTTCTTGACGGGGTGATTTGCCCCTCGATGACCGAACTTCAATTTGAACGTCTTACCTCCCAGGGCAAGGCCCAAGAGCTGATGCCCCAGGCATATGCCGAAAATCGGTTTCTTCCCTATCAATTTCTTGATGTTCTGAATTCCGTACCATACCGCCGCCGGATCTCCCGGGCCGTTCGAAAGGAATATTCCGTCCGGATTCATCTCGAGTACTTTTTCTGCGGGAAGCGCCGCGGGGACAACGGTCAACTTGCAGCCGTACGATATGAGTCGCCTCAAGATATTCTGCTTCACGCCGTAATCATAGACGACAACGCACCACCGCCTGCCGTTCAACTTCGATTTCAGGCTAGGCTTCAGGGCAAAAGGTGTTCGGTCAACGTCATCCCATTCATACATCGTCGAGGTGGTTACAACCTTTGCCAGGTCCAAGCCGTTCATATCGGGTGACCGCCGCGCCTTTTCGACGAGGCTTTCGTCATCAAGATCAGTTGTGGAGATGATACCGCGCATCGCGCCGACCGTCCTGATCATTCTGGTGAGCATTCGGGTATCTATCCCCTGCAACGCCACAATGTTGTGCTTGGTGAGCCATTCACCAAGACTGCCGGTTGCACGGAAATTGCTGTAGAAATCAAAATACTCTTTCACAACAAATCCGGCGACCTGAGGCTTGGCGGATTCAAGATCGTGGAGGTTGATGCCATAATTGCCGATGAGCGGATACGTCATCGTCACAATTTGGCCAGCGTAGGAGGGATCGGTGAGAATTTCCTGGTATCCTGTCATGCTCGTGTTGAAAACTACTTCACCGGTGACTTCGGCAGGAGCACCGAAGCTTTCCCCGGTAAAGACCGTTCCGTTCTCAAGAGCAAGCTTTGCGATCAATGATGTTTTCTCACCTTCTTGATGGGAGTCCTTCTGTGACAAACTCATGATAGCAAGAATTGCCTGGCCATGCAACTTGAACCATAGCTCGCTTTCTTCTCTCGAAGACTGTCGCTCAGAACGGCCTCAAACGAAGTGCCCACCGCGAATCAGTGATCGCGAGGCAGCGCGACCGAAATGCGCGCCCATCCAGAACGAGACGTGCGTCCAGATCTGTTCGCCGCACAAGCAGCCGGCACCATCTCCTCTCGGGTTTGACCATGGACAGGATAACGCAGGTTTTACCGCGAGAACGAGTAAGATGAATGTCTTGATTCCCAGATGCACAGGCCTTCAAACCTACTGCCTTGACAACCTTTGCAAAAAGTGTTATTTTCAATCGTAAAATTGGGCATTTTCTGATGATTACTGCGGCGAAATCGGAGCGCTTGAACGAGCGGGAGCGCGACATCCTGCGACACGTCGTCCATAATTTTATTTTGACGGCCATCCCCGTGGGATCTCGCTACATCTCCAAGCGTTCTGAGTCCCAGCTCAGCCCTGCCACCATCCGGAACGTGATGGCGGATCTGGAGGATCTCGGTTATCTTTCGCATCCCCACACTTCTGCGGGGCGCATGCCGACTGATCTTGGATATCGCTACTACGTGGATTTCCTGATGGAGGTTCAGCAGCTCACGGAGAAGGAAAAGCTGGAGATTCAGCAGCAGATGAACACAGCAGCCGACCCCGACACGCTCTTGAAGGAAACCTCGAAACTGCTCGGGAAAATCTCCAAGCAGCTCAGCGTCGTTTCCTCTCCGCACATCAGCAGTGGAGTCTTCGAAAGGCTCGAGCTTATCCCGATTTCCAGCTCGAAGCTGCTTGTGGTAATCTCCATTCGCTCCGGACTTGTCAAAACACTGATGCTGGAGGTCGGGGTGGAGATCAGACGTGAATACCTCGAGCAGGTGAGCAGAATCCTGAACGAACGCCTGTCGGGCCTGACCCTACACGAAATTCGAGATACCTTCATCGAGCGCACGCGCGATGTTCAGGACGAACGGACCGGCTTGATTCGTCTTTTCATCGATTCCGTCGACCAGCTTTTCGACGACATGAAGGAACGTGAAAAGGTCCACATCTCCGGAACGCAGAACATCATCGAACAGCCGGAGTTCGTGGATCCAAGGAACTTCCGGAGCGTCATTGAGCTGATCGAGAACGACGACATCATCGTCCACTTGCTCGAGAAGCATGAGGAGCTCGATAAGAACTTCGTCATCACGATCGGAACCGAAAACGAGGACAGCAAAGTCAAGGAGTACAGCATCGTCTCGGCGATCTATGACATCGACGGCGTGACAGGCAGGGTTGGCATCATCGGACCGAAGCGGATGAATTACGCCAAAGTTGTGCCCTTGGTCGATCACGTCGCAAAACTGATTGCAAAGATGCTGAGAGGCTAAGGCAACTCACTGAGACAAAGGAGCACGAGAGCGCATGGAAGAGAAGGACATACAACCGAGCGAGACACCGAATCAGGAAATCCAACCCCAACCAGCGGAAACGACGCAGTCGCGGCAGCTTGAAGAGTTGGCGCAGAAGCTCGCTGAAGCAGAAAAGCAAATCGAGTACTACAAGGATCTTTTCCTACGCAAGGCCGCCGAATTCGATAATTACAAAAGGCGAGCCGAGAACGATGCGGTCTCGATGATCAAGTATGCGAGGGCTGAAATGATCACGAATCTCTTGCCCATCCTCGACGACTTTGAGCGGTCGATGAAGCTCAGCAAAGACCGAAGGGAATCAGAAGCCTTTCTCAAGGGCATCGAATTGATCTACCAAAAGCTCTTGAAATTCTTGGAGGCGCAGGGCGTCCGGCCGCTCGAAACGCTAGGGAAGGAGTTTGATGTCGAATTTCACGACGCCCTTCTCCAGGTCCCTCGCAATGACGTTCCGCCCCACACCGTCATCGAGGAGGTCGAAAAAGGATACACACTCGATGACCGGATCCTTCGCCACGCCAAAGTCATAGTCTCCACCGCCCCGCCCGACGGCGGGAGTGCCGAGCAAGGAACAGCAAGGCAGCCGATGAGCGCGGCAGCGGACTCGAAGAAGACAACGGAGAAATAAGCCCATCCTATGACCAAACGGGACTATTACGAAACACTTGGCGTCTCGCGCAACGCTTCACAGGATGAAATTAAGAAGGCGTATCGCCAAATGGCGTTGAAGTATCATCCTGACCGCAACCCCGGGAACAAAGAGTCGGAGGAGAAATTCAAGGAAGCTGCGGAAGCCTACGAGGTGCTTGGCGATCCTGAGAAACGTCAACGATACAACCAATTTGGCCATGAGGGGATGCGAGGCACGAACTATCGTGAGTTCCACGATATCAACGACATCTTCTCCGCATTCAGCGATATTTTCGGGAGTAGCTTCGGCGGCGGGATTTTTGATGAGGTGTTTGGAGCTTCGACGCGCAGCAGGCGTGCATCGAGAGCTCAGCATGGCATACCCGGCTCTGACCTGAAGGTCAAGCTGCAGCTGACGCTGGAAGAGATCGCGACGGGCGTTGAGAAGAAAATCAAGGTCAGAAAACAAAAGAAATGCGATGTGTGCAACGGTACGGGCGCGAAGCCCGCTACCGGCTCATCAACCTGCCCTCAGTGCAACGGGTCGGGGGAGCTTCGGCAAGTCTCGCGTTCCATGTTTGGTCAGTTTGTCAACATCACAACGTGCCCCACCTGCGGAGGGGAAGGTCGAATCGTCCATGAGCCATGCTCAAACTGTCGCGGCGAAGGTCGCCTCCCTGGCGAAACGACAATCAAGGTGAATGTCCCTGCTGGCGTCTCGGAGGGCAACTACATCCCGTTGCATGAACAAGGGAACGCCGGCCAGCGCGGCGGTCCGCCGGGTGATCTGATCGTCCTCATCGAGGAAGAACCTCACCAGTACTTTTCACGCAGCGGCGACGACATCATCTATGATCTCAACATCAGCTTCCCGATGGCTGCGCTTGGTGGGGAGATTGAGATTCCGACCCTAGCAGGGAAGGCGAAGCTCATGATTGATCCCGGCACGCCAGCGGGTCGTATGCTCCGCATGCGCGAGCGCGGAATACCCCATCTGAACAACTATGGCCGCGGGGACCAGCTCGTGAGGATCAACATTTGGGTTCCAACGAAAGTGACTGTCAAAGAGAAAGAACTGCTGAAGCAACTGGCCAACTCCGAGCATATTACACCGAGTGAGGAAGAGCGGCACGGGCACACGAAGAGTTTCTTTGAAAAAGTCAAGGACGCATTCTCCTAACACCGAATGTTTCAGCGCCTCAAGAATTGGCTGGCTCTTACCGCGACAGAACAACGAGTGATCCTGTTTCTCGCGGCGACCTTCTTGATCGGCGCAGGGATTCGGTTATATCAAGAGGCGTTCCCTTCACAGCAGCAGTTTGACTACCGGTCGGCCGACAGCACGTATGCAGCCCTGAGTCAAGCCCTGCGAGCGGATACGACGGAAGACAGGGGACGCAAGGCCAACCAGCTCATCAACATTAACACCGCATCCAAGGATGAGCTGATGAGCCTGCCGGGCATCGGCGAGGTCATCGCCGAACGCATCATCCTTTTTCGGGAGGATGAGGGTCCACTCAGAAGCATTGACGACCTCCAAAAGATAAAAGGAATCAGTGCCAAGAAATTCCAACAGCTGAAAGCACACGTAACCGTTCGATAACAATCGGACCATCGAAAGCCCGCGTGACGGTGCTGCAGTGTCTCGGAGCGCTCCTTCGGTGCTGTTCGATCCAACAACACTACCCAAGCCCCCTTATGAAATCTTCACACTATGTCGGGATCTCGTTCTATCAAGGGCAGATCCAGCTCGCCGAAATTGACCATGGAAAGAAGACGACCCTCACGGCGTTAAGTGAACGCTCCACGTCCCTCGACTTCACGCACGCTGCCGCCTTCTCGCCTGATCATCCACAGCTCTTTACGTTTGTCTACGAGCTCGAAGAGCTCTTCAAGCAAAACCGTGTCCACACGAAGACGATCTCGTTCGCGTTGCCCACCGATCCCGTTTTCATCAATGTCATACCGGTGGACGCGACACTCCAGGGAAATGAGCTCACATCCTACGTCCATTGGGAGTTCGAGCAATATCACCCGGCTGTGCCTGCTAAAGAATTCATCATCACCGCACAACCGTTGCCGTTGGGGAAAAAGAACATCAAGCAGATGTTCATCGTCGCGGTCCGCAAGGGGATGGTCGCATTCCTAAAGCGGGCGACCAGCGAGTTGCGATTGCAGCTCCATCTCATCGACATTGACCAATTCAGCTCGGAAAAAGCGCTACGGGTGAACTATCCCGAAATGATGAAGGAAAACGTCGCACTGTTCGGTATTCGCTATGGCCGTGTTGATGCAAGTCTTTTGAAGCAGGGGGAGATGGTAGACTACCGAGGCTTTGCGCTCGACACTCCCGAAGCTCTCAAGAAGACCATCCTTACCTATCTGAACTATCTGAAGCAAAAGGACGGTGTCGCAACACCGGGCAGGATCGTTCTGCACGGAATCGAGATAACGCCGCAGACAGTCATTGCGATTCAACGCGAGACTGCAATTCAAACGGTTGCGCTCGACGCTGTCCGGCACCTTGCACTCTCGAAGAAACTGTACGAGCCGTTTGTCAAGGAGAGCTTTCGATTCGCGGCAGCGATCGGCTTGGCACTACGAACGCAATGAGAATCATTGCTGGGCAGTATCGCGGCAGAAGCCTTTCCAGCGTCCCGGACCTTTCCGTCCGCCCCACGACTGATCGAGCAAAGCAGACCATCTTTGATATCCTCTCTCACCGGCTGGACTTTGAAGGGATCGAGGTGCTGGACCTCTTCGCGGGGAGCGGGAGTTTGGGATTGGAAGCGCTGAGCCGCGGGGCTCAGCACGTCGTTTTCGTCGACAAGTCGAAACAGTCGCTCCATGTCCTTGAGGGGAACATTGAGTCCCTCACGTGCCGGTCACAATGCACGGTCTATCCGGCGGATGTATTTTGGTTTCTGAAAAACACGAGGCGATCGTTCGATCTCGTCTTTGTTGATCCACCATACAAGCTCGAGAAGATTGAAACGCTTCCAACGGCACTCCATCAGTCGAGAGCGGTGAAGAATGGGACGTACGTCGTCATGGAACACAGCAAAACATCCCAAATAGAGTTGTCCGATTCGCACTATGACATCATTCGAAAATCGTTCGGTCAAACCATGGTCTTGATCCTGAGGGCAAAATCGAAGGGGTGACCGATCACCGAACGCGAAATCACAAGAGGGAATCCCATGAAGATCGCGATCTATCCAGGCACATTTGATCCTATCACGAACGGCCATCTTGATATCCTCGAACGTGCGATGAAGCTGTTCGACAAGGTCATCATTTCCATCGCGCGCAACTCCACCAAAAACCCCGAATTCAGCGAGGAAGAACGGCTTGCCATGATCAAAGAAGCCGTCAAGGGCCTCAAAGGGGTCGAAGTGGATTCCTTTGAAGGACTGCTTGTCGAGTATGCGCGCAAGAAAAAAGCCACGGCAGTTGTGCGAGGTCTGCGGGCAATTTCAGACTTCGAATACGAGCTTCAGATGGCGTTGATGAACCGCAGACTCAACGAGGAACTGGTAACGGTCTTCCTGATGCCGAATGAAAAGTACACGTACCTTAACTCGAGCATCGTTCGCGAAATCGCACGACATGGGGGGGATGTGAAGAATTTTCTCCCCCCGAATGTCTACCGGAAGCTCAGAGAAAAGATGACCACTCGCTAAAGAGACCCGGCAGAAACAGCCTGTGAAATCGTTATCACGACTCGTTGCAAAAACAGAGCCATCGTTAACGCTTGCCCTATCGGCTCTTGCCAAGAAGCTTCACGCTGAGGGTGTGGATGTTGTCACGCTCACGGCGGGCGAACCGGACTTCCCTACTCCCTTTCACATCAAGGAGGCAGCGAAGAAGGCAATCGAGGACAACCTCACCACCTATACGCACAATGCTGGAATTCCCGAACTTCGCCAGGCGATTGCCGACAAGTTCAGACGTGACAACAATCTCGTCTTCGACTCATCCCAGATTCTTGTCTCCAACGGTGCAAAGCATTCCCTCTACAACACGCTCAAAGCCATCTGTAACAGAGGGGATGAAGTCATTATCCCCGCCCCATATTGGGTCAGCTATCCTCAGATGGTGACGCTCGTGGATGCCGTTCCCGTCTTCGTCCAGACGAAAGAGGATAACGATTTCAAAATGACAGCAGCGCAGCTCCGCCGGGCAATCACAAGGAAAACGAAAGCCCTGCTGTTCTGTACTCCATCAAATCCGACGGGTTCGGTCTACTCGCAAGAAGAAATCGAAGCCCTTGCACGCGTAGCCGAGGAGACGGACATCTACGTCATATCCGACGAAATCTATGAGAAGGTGATCTACGACGATGCAAAACATCTCAGCATGGGCTCGATCCCGGGCGTGAGAGACAACGTCATTACTGTCAACGGCGTCTCGAAAGCGTACTCGATGACCGGCTGGCGAATCGGTTTCCTCGGCGCACGGAGAGATATCGTGGCTGCAGCAGAAAAGGTCCAGAGCCAGGTGACCTCAAATGCTTCCTCGATTTCGCAGCACGCGGCCCTGGCAGCATTGACCGGACCCGACGACGAATTAAGGGCCATGACGGCAGAGTTCTTGCGACGGCGTGATTTCATCCATCAGGCCATCTGTTCGATCAAGGGGATCACGTGCTTGAAACCAACGGGAGCCTTCTACATTTTTCCGAACGTAAGCTCCTACTTCGGACGGAAGCATAAGGGGAAAACGATGAAGTCCGGCGACGACATCGCACAGTTTTTACTGGATGAAGAAAGGGTTGTTGTGATTCCGGGCAGCGGGTTCGGCTCCAAGAAGCACGTGCGCATCTCGTACGCCTGCTCGATGAGCGAGCTGGAGAGAGCTGCTGAACGCTTGCACCGAGGCTTTAGAATACTAGAATAGAAGGATGAGAGGGACGATATGCCAACGTACGATTATCAGTGCAAGGAGTGCGGCTATACGTTTGAAGAATTTCAGTCGATGACCTCGGAGCTGTTGGTGACGTGCCCCTCATGCGGCAAGCCGACGTTGAAGAGGCTCATGGCTGGCGGAGCCGGGATGATTTTCAAGGGAAGCGGTTTTTACCAGACCGACTACAAAACATCAAAGCCTGCCTCGAAAGAATCGGAATCGAAACCGGCTTCCAAAAGCTCGGAGCCCTCGAAGACCGAGAAGAAATCGGACTCCCCTCCCTCCAAGAAATCCAACGACTAGATCCCGTCCTGATAGCGATTGCAGAAGTCCCTCCCATCTTATCGAGACGGTTCAGTCCTTGAAGGAATCACATACCGCCCCGTCCCGCTGTACGGCCCGCCCGAACGACGTAGTCGGGCGGGGA
>JBBTCR010000354.1:0-2041 GCA_038043105.1 Bacteroidota bacterium | reverse complement strand
CTTGAATGACCGAGCAATTCCTGTATGTAGCGCAAATCGACACCTGCTTCCAATAAGTGCGTGGCAAACGAATGCCTCAGCGAATGTATAGAAACGGATTTTTGGATGCCAGCCTTTTCCACTGCGCTATCAAACACGCTTTCTGCGCTTCGAACCGTGTAGTGCCTTCCGGCTTTTTGCCCTTCAAACAGCCATCCGCCTGGCCGATAGCACTTCCAATAGGCCCTTAATTCTTCAATGATCACGGGTGAAAGTATTGTGTACCGATCCTTTTTTCCTTTCCCCCCACGTACATGAATCAAGTTTCGCGTACTGTCAATGTCTTCGGGCCTTAACTTTACCGCTTCACCCACTCGCAGGCCTGCCCGACCTACATTCATTCGATGACCGCCGCGGGTTAAGCGGCGGCCACCGGAACGACAGCATTCGCAGCGCTACGGATTCGGCTTCGCCGTCCCCTCCTGTGCAGGGCGATGCCTGATCCCCAGATCCTTGATCACCCTCGCTGCAAAATACTCGTTGTAGAACTGCGTCTGACTCCCCCTCACCAGTTCCATCAGACGATCCAGCTCCTCGCTCACCGTCCTGTCCGCCACATCAAACAACTCGAACAGACTCACACGAGCCCCCACCCTCTCTGCAACGCCACTCTCACGCTCGCCGATCGCCCCACTGAACGTCGTGATCTTCACCTGGAGGTCGTTCAGCATCGCCGGCGTTATCCCATACGTGCCGAGTGCCGTAGCGCGCTCATTCGCCAGCGAGAGCATCGATGACGCTTTACTCGCCAATTCCGTATCCCTGAGCCTCCGCAAGCTCGTCTCCGATACGCTCGCTTTCTCCCTCAACGGCAAGTCCTTCTGCGCGCCTGCGTGCACAAACAGGGCCGAGGCAACGGGTATAACAACGCTCACCAGTTCGTCCTCTGCCTGGTTCTTGGCGGCAGTCCTGCCCGTGGCCGCTTCGTCTACCTCCCTCGATTTGCCCTTGATGCTCTGCACAGACTGCCTGAACGAGGCAATCGAGCCTGCAAACGCAGGCACTCCCGCGGTCTTCTCCTTGTTCGCCTCCAGCAGCGAATGCACCGCTTCGTACATCGTGAGCTTGTTTTCCTGACTGTTCGTCATGGCGACCTCCTTATGGAATGTTAGTGGATGGTTGTGAACGCGCCTTGGCGCGCTTTCTTCCTCTTCGTCTTTCCCCATTGTTCCATCCAAAAAGAGCTTTTTTGGCTCGTTTTACCTCATTGCTCGACTTCACATTGCCATTGTTTCAGTTCAACACGACATTGTTTCAGCTCACAACTCCATTGCTTGACTTTCAGATGCCTTTGCTTGACCCTTTCAGTCCATTGTTTGAGTTAAAGATGTCATTGCTTCAGTTGCATATGACATTGCTTCAGGTGAAATTGTAATTGTTTCAAGAGAAGATGCCATTGCTTGACCCGCGCATTGCATTGTTCAAGGTGAAGAGGCCAATGTTTGACCTCAAGATGCCAATGTTTGAGTTGAAGACGTCATTGTTTGAGGTGAAGATGGCTGACCTCTTACCGCAAGTACTTCTGCTCTGCCGCCGTAAACCAAAATTGTCTCTTGAATCTGCTATAGCATAGATCGGGACTTCGGCAACGACGCTCGGCTAGGATTCGCTATTGGCCAGCCCTCACAAACGTCAGCAACGCGGCCTGCCGAAGGGTTCTATTGCCGTATGACTGAGTCTCCCTTACTGTCCGGAACGCCAGGACCTCAGATCCTCCGCCGCACAGGTTGACGGCCTCCGAGCATCCCAGGCCTCCGAACTCCATCTTGGTGGCAACAAACAACGCGAGATCGGAAAGTCGCACCGGCTGGACAGACACCCCGAGTATCAGAGTGCCGTCTGTCCGAAATCCGACGAACGCTCTTGTGGCTCGCGGCTCCTCTTCGGCCTTCTGACTCTTCTGACTGTAAACAAACTGCTTTCTCGGGTCAACAATGAGCGGTTCGAACTGCAGCGAGCCCATATAGACAACCTGTCCCGATTTGACGAGCTGCGGCCCGAC
>JBBTCR010000353.1:0-1979 GCA_038043105.1 Bacteroidota bacterium | reverse complement strand
ATTTGTCCCAATCTCGACCGTGATCGGGCGTTCGGTGTTTTCCCGAAGCGTCAGACACGGAATGCCGAGGAAGGTGGTTTCCTCTTGAATTCCGCCCGAGTCCGTGATGACAAGCTGAGCCTGATCCATCAGGTTCAAGAACTCAAGATATCCAATTGGCTCTGTAAGGTGAAGATTTTTGATCGCACTTGCTCGTTGACTCAGCCCGAATTGCTCCAGCATTTTGCGCGTTCGCGGATGGACCGGGAAAATAGTGGACGTTCGGGTCGAGAGCTCCTCGAAAATCGTCAGGATCTTTTCCAGCCCTTCCCGAGTGTCGACATTGCTCGGTCGGTGTAACGTGACCAGCGTGAACGCTCTCGGATTGACCTGAAATTGGCCGACCACGGACAAGCGCCTTGCTTTCTCGCGATACCGGATCAGCGAGTCGATCATCACGTTGCCGACGAGGAAGATCTTTCCCTCGTTGATCCCTTCCCGCTTCAAATTCGCTACACCGCTCGGTTCTGTGACAAACAAGAACTCGGATACCGCATCCGTTAAGAGCCGATTGATCTCCTCGGGCATCGTTCGATCGAAGCTGCGCAAGCCCGCCTCGATGTGCGCCACCCGAATGCCCAGCTTCACGCTGACAAGACTGCTCGCCACGGTGGAGTTGACATCGCCCACGACGATAACGAGATCCGGCTTCTGCGCCTCAAGCACCTTCTCGAGCTCGATCATGATCCTCGCCGTCTGCTGAGCATGCGAACCAGAACCGACTCCCAAATAGAAATCGGGATGCGGCAGTTCGAGATCGTCAAAGAACACTTTCGACATCGTCTCATCGTAGTGCTGCCCGGTGTGCACGATGAGATGCCGGATGGAAGCAGAATGCTGCTGAAAGACTTTATGCAACGGAGCCACCTTCATGAAATTCGGCCTGGCTCCGACAACGCTGAGTATGGTCTTCAATAGAGAAATCTGCGATTTACGATATTCGATTGCCAATTGTCAGCTGTCAAGTTCCAGGTGGAACGACAGCAACCTGCAACTTCCAACCTATCCCGCCAAAAAACAGCGGGACGCACAAAACGCGCAATCTTCAGTATACAATCTACAATCTTCAATATACAATCTACCCTCTATTCTCATACATCAATTTGTAGTACTGTTGATACTCTCCGCTGATGATCCGCTTCCACCATCCATCGTGTTTTCGATACCATTCTATCGTCTCCACAATTCCTTCGTCGAAGGTGCGTCTCGGTCGCCAGCCGAGGTCCCGCTCAATCTTGCTTGCATCCATCGCGTAGCGCCGATCATGGCCCGGCCGGTCCTTGACGAGAGTGATCAACGATTCCGGCTTGCCCAGATGTTTCACGATGAGCCGCACAACGTCGATGTTCTTCAACTCCGTGTTGCCGCCGATGTTGTAGATCTCGCCTTCTTCCCCTTGGTGCAGGACAAGATCAATGGCAGCGCAGTGGTCATCCACGTGAAGCCAGTCGCGAACGTTTCCTCCATCTCCATACACAGGAAGCGGTTTGTTGCTCATCGCATTAATGATCATAAGCGGAATAAGCTTCTCCGGAAACTGAAAAGACCCGTAGTTGTTGGAGCATCGAGTGATCACAACCGGCAGCCCGAAGGTGTGGCGATACGCGAGGGCCAGCAGGTCAGCGGACGCTTTGCTTGCCGCATATGGGCTGTTCGGATGAAGGGGCGTCGACTCTGTGAATCTCCCTTGCGATCCAAGCGACCCATAGACCTCATCGGTTGAGATTTGAATAAACTTCTTCAACTGATGCCGCTTGGCGGCCTCGAGGAGAACACCGGCTCCTTCAACATTCGCTCGCATGAACGCGGTGGCTTCGAGGATGCTCCGGTCGACGTGAGACTCCGCCGCGAAATTGATGATGACATCGACGCTATAGCTGACGATTAGCTGCGCAACCAGCTCGGAGTCACAGATGTCACCTTGAAGAAAGATGTGACGC
>JBBTCR010000352.1:0-2957 GCA_038043105.1 Bacteroidota bacterium | reverse complement strand
TTCCGAGAGGAAGCCCGCCATTGCCTAGCTGCAACGGTTCACCGCGTGCTTTCACGAGAATCGCACGTTCGTGACCAGCATTGGAATAGCACAAGCTTTGGCGTTCGAGATCGAGAACGGCATAGAACAGTGTCGCGAACTTTTCCGGACTTGTGCTGTTGAACAGAAGTCGATTGGCGCGCGACATACACTCCTTTGAGATGGGAGTGAGAAAAGCCTGCCCTCGAAGCGTCGCCTGGAGATTTGCCATCAGGAGCGCGGCGGGCAAGCCTTTTCCGGAGACATCGCCAAGACAAATGACAAGGCGATTCTGATCGCAACAAATGAAATCATAGTAGTCTCCGCCAACCTGTTCGGCAGGGATCGTCGTGGCAGCAATGTCGTATCCCGGAATCTGTGGCGATTCTTTGGGGAGAAGATCCGTTTGTATTCGGGAGGCAAGCCTCAGTTCCTCCTTCATTTTTGTAAGGACCTTCTCTTCTTCATACAGGCGAGCGTTCTCGACAACTTGAGCGGATTGTGCTGCGATGATTGCCAGCAATCGTTCATCGCCTTCCGTGAATCCACGCGCTTCTTTTTTGTTATACGCGGTCAGGACGCCTCGCAGCTGCGATTTCACCATCAAGGGCACGCAGAGGATGGAGCGTATCGAGGCGTCGAAGTGGACACCGCGGAAGCGCTCATCGTGCTGCGGATCATTCACAAGAAGGGGTTTGCTGTTGAGATACATCCAGCCGAGCAACGCCCGGTCGAGATGGAACTTCGGATGCTCGCTGCTGCCGAGTTGCGTGCGGATCAGCGTAGTGGTATCTGACGCCGAATCACTGCCGACTAGCGTAATGACTCCTTGCTCGGCGTCAACGGCGCGCAACGATCGCTGGACGATCGTCCGCATCACTTGCTCGGAATCGAGGGAAGCTCCGATACTCCGGGCGAGGTCATTGAGGACGGAGAGCTCTTCGACGGCGCGTCTGAGGCGGCCGACCTCCTCCTGAAGCGATTCATCTGAATCATGCTTATGGTCGCTGGTGGACATCGGTTCGACCTCCGAGGGGTGAGTGCACTGACGGACGACCACCAAAGTACCGCAACGCGCTCCTAAAGTCAATTAGAGCACGGCTGACCCCATTGTTTGCAGGCTGATCGCAAGGGAAAGCCCTTTCCCAATTTGCCAATTCTAAGAAAGGATTGAAGTTCTCGTCACAAGGTTCAAGGTGAGATCAGGAATTAGAGATGAGGTTGAAGGGAATGTGCAGGCGAGCAACTACGGTGAACTGGAAGCTTTGATCGCTTCATCAACCATGGCGAGGTAGTTTTGGACGGGGATGTAGCTGGGGATTGAGTTGCCGGAACCCATGGCGTAGCGACCTCGCGAGCCGCAGGTCTCGATCAAGAAGCGGGTATAGGCGCGGACTTCGTCGGGCGACGAAGTTCCGAGGATATTGAGATCCATTCCACCCAGCACCGCGATGCGGTTGCCGTACTTGGCTTGAAAGTCTTGGACAGGGATAATGTTGTTCTCGAACGAGTGTTTGCCATCAATCTTGACGTTGGTAATGAGGTCCTCCATGATCTCCTCTACGTTGCCGCAGGAGTGAAGGAAGTACGGCAACCCCCGCTCGTGTGCCATCGCGGCGAAGCGCTTGTGCCAGGGAAGGAAATATTCTCTGAGGTCGGAAGGCGAGACAATCGTGCCGACGTTGTAGCCCATGTCGTCGCCCGGGAAAACCGCAACGAGACGATCCAGGTCGAGCAAGTGTCGATAGAATGACGTCATCAGCTCGCCCAGCTTGTCTGCGACAGCCTTCACGAGCTGCGGATCGCTCACCAAAGTTGCACAGAATCCCTCAAGCGACATGATCCAGGTGATGTGTTCGAAGATTCCCCCTCCGTGTGAGCTGATGAGTCCCATGCCATCCGGAAGGTGAGCATTGAGATACTCAAACGGAAAGAAGTCAAACTCCTCAACCTTCGGCCATCGGAACCGCTCGAATTCCTCCCAGCCTTTCAATGCGCCTTGATGCTCATCTGCCCATTCACGCGCTTTTGTCGAGCCGGGAGCAGCGTCTTCTATCACGAGCTTCCGCTCGACAAAACTCAAACTCTGCTCGAACCGCACGAAATCGTATCCCATCCTGTGCCAAAACTCGATGAAGTTGTCGAGATACGCCTTCTGCGATTCGCGGTCAGAAGCATACGGGACCCAACGCCCTCCAAGAAGCTCTTCTACAATCGGCTTCATCACGACGTCGTCAACGATGTATTCAACCAAGGGTGTGCGGACTTGACGCTTCCGACCCATCAGGATGTCGATGAATTCCTCTGCGTCTGGTTTTGGGTGGGCAAGAGGAAGAAAGGTTTTCATGGTCATACTTTGTTCAGGGGGCAGAATTCAGGAGTTCGCAGCCAGCAGTAGGCAGTCTGCAGACTTCGATCTGCATTCTGTATTCCACCTTGCTGTATTCTGGATTCTGTCTTCTGAATTCTCTTTTACATTCACTCCACCTCTCCTACGTACAAAAACGCTTTCCCTTGGAATTCGTTCTTGTGATCACGACAATCGATCTCCGTACAATCGAATTGTTCCAAGCCGAACGCATCGGTAAGGTGATCTTGACGCTCGAAGAATTGCGTGTGGTAGTTTTCCGCGTAGAGACGGAACTTTTGTTTTGGGGTGAGGACAATAATTTTCTTCCTGGCGACTCGCTTGAGTTCACCAACCGCTTTTTCGAGGTCCTTCACGTGCTCGAGCGTATGGCAGCATGTGATATAGTCAAATGATTTGTCGGGAAAAGGAAGCGCTTCTGCAAAACCCTCTTTCCACTCAATAGAGGCTCCTTCCTGCTGAGCGCGTACTCGTGCTTGTTTGAGAGCCTCTGAGCTTACATCGAGTCCCGTGACGCGAAATCCCTCCTTCGCCAAGCGGATGGCCAGTGTACCGATGCCAGCACCAACCT
>JBBTCR010000351.1:0-10672 GCA_038043105.1 Bacteroidota bacterium | reverse complement strand
ACGATTTTTGCGGTGATGTGCGCGGGCTTATTTCCACTGCTGCACACCGGTCGACCATGGCTGCCGTTGTACTTGACGCCATACCCCAATCAGCACTCGGTATGGATCAATTTCACCTCACCGTTGATATGGGACGTGTTTGCTGTCACTACGTACTTCACCGTCTCATTGGTCTTCTGGTACCTCGGTCTCATCCCTGACCTTGCAAGCCTGCGTGACAGGACGACAAGTAAGGTTAAGAAACTCATTTACTCAATCTTCAGCTTGGGATGGCGTCACTCGAACCGCCATTGGCAGCACTATGAGCGAGCGTACCTGATCCTGGCTGGATTTGCGACGCCGCTCGTTCTTTCCGTGCACACGATTGTGAGCTTCGACTTCGCCGTCTCGGTCATCCCCGGTTGGCACACGACGATCTTTCCACCGTACTTCGTTGCAGGCGCCGTGTTCTCCGGATTCGCGATGGTGCAGAACGTGTTGATTTTCGTACGGCAAGCCTTCAAGCTCAAGCACATTATCACGCTCGATCATCTTGAGAAGATGAACAAAGTCATGATCGTGACGGGTTCGATGGTTGGGTATGCCTATGCGATGGAATTCTTCATTGCATGGTACAGCGGAAATCAATTTGAACAGTTTGTGTTCTTGAACAGAGCCCTCGGCCCATACGCCTGGGCATACTGGATCATGGTGGCCTGCAACGTCGTCTTCCCGCAATTGTTCTGGATCAAGAAGATTCGCCGATCGATCCCGATCATGTTCGTTATCGGCATCACGGTAAACATTGGCATGTGGCTCGAGCGGTTCGTCATTGTTGTCACGTCGCTGTCGCGTGATTTTCTCCCGTCCAGCTGGGGACATTACGTCCCGACGATGTACGACGCGGGCATTTTGCTGGGCAGCTTTGGACTCTTCTTCACGCTGATCCTGATCTTCGTGCGTGTCTTGCCGGTTGTCTCGATTGCGGAGGCAAAAGCGGCGGTTGAGGGTGCACAACCGAAGCATCACTAGGAAATGAGCAACACTCATGAATGAGCAACACCTCTTTTCCATAACGGCACTCTTCGACACTCCGGACGAAATTATCCACGCCGCGGAGGAGGCAGACAAGGCGGGATATACACGCTTCGATGTCAATACGCCGTATCCAGTGCACGGAATGGATCGGGCGATGAGGCTGAAGCCGTCGAGGCTGGGTGTTTTTGCGTTGGTGTTTGGTCTGTTGGGCGCATTCGGGGGTGTAGCGTTCATGACCTGGGTTACGCTCGTAGACTACCCGCTGGTGATCGGCGGTAAGCCATTCTGGTCTTGGCCGGCATTTGTTCCGATCGCGTTCGAAGTCACCGTAATCCTCGCGTCGGTCCTCACCGTCATCACGATGATAGTCCTCTACCTCAAGTTCCCGAACAACGCTCACCCGCTTCACGATACTCTCTACATGAAGCGCGTTTCTTCCGACAAGTTTGGGATCACCATCCAGGCGGATGATCCCAAGTTTGATGAGCGGGAGGTTCGCGCGTTTCTTGGGAAGATGGGCGGCAAGGATATCGCGCCGATCTATTTTGACGTTGAAGAGCTCAACCATCGACAAAAGCTTTTCAATCCAAAGTTCTTCAGCGTACTCGCGGCAACAGCTTTCGTCGTATCAGCGACAACGTATGTGGTGTTCAACAAAGTGCTGTATATGGAGCCGTTTTCGTGGATGAGCACTCAGGAGAAGTTGAAGGCTCAACGGCCGAGTGAATTGTTTAAGGATGGAATCGGCATGCGCCCACCCGTGGAAGGGACTGTAGCTCGTGGTTTTCTTCCTTACGCGTTTAAAGGAAAGCCCGACGAGGCTGGCAAGGACTTGGTGAACCCACTGCTGCCGACGAAGGAGGTTCTGGAACGCGGAAAATCACAATATCTGACGTATTGCAGCCCCTGTCACGGCAACTTCGCACGAGGCGACAGTCGCTTGCAGGGACAATTTCCGAATCCGCCAACGCTTCATTCCGACAAGGTCCGGAATTGGCCGGATGGAAACATCTACCACGTCCTCACGGAAGGGCAAAATATCATGCCCTCCTATACGTCGCAGATATCTCGAGAGGATCGCTGGGCAATTGTCCATTACATACGGGTGCTGCAGCGAGCCCACAACGCAAAGGAGTCGGATCTGAAATGACCAGCCCCGCACCTGACCTAGGAGTGAGAAAGGAATTTTCGGAAAAGGTCAAGCGCCTTGCGTGGATCCTTTTGATCGTTGGGGTTCTGCTGTATGGTGCCGGATATCTGATCGACGCCAAGCGGAGCGCATTCAACAACGCTATCGGTTTCTTGTTCTTGGCGAGCGTAGCCAGTGGGTCGATCTTTCTTGTGGCGCTCGAGTATCTTGCTGGCGCAGTGTGGAGCGTGCCGATGCGACGGGTAAACGAATTCCTCGGAGGCCTAGTCGCAGTTGTGCCGTTTCTTGCGATCCCTCTTCTCTACCATCTCCACGATCTCTTTCACTGGAGCCACGTGGAGGCAAGTGCCGGGGACACGCTGTTGACGGGCAAAGCGCCGTATCTCAACGTCAACTTCTTTATCATTCGGTTCGTCGCTGTCTTCCTGCTTTGGAATCTCTTCTATTTCTTGTTCACAAGGAACTCAACGAAGCAAGATTCGACCAGAGATCCGAGGCTGACCACGATCAATGCGCGTCTCGGCGCAGCGTTCATGCCGGTGTTTGCGATCACGGTGACGCTTACCGCGGTCGACTGGGCGATGAGTCTCGAGCCGCACTGGTACTCGACAATCCTTGGGGTGTACTATTTCTCGGGGACGGTTCTTGCAGCACTCGCCGCCGCAACGTACACCGTTATCAAGTTTCATGAGAATGGCTATCTCCCCAATCTTCGCCGCGACCATTTCTACAGCCTCGGTGCGTTGATGTTCGCCTTCATCAACTTCTGGGCGTATATTGCGTTCAGCCAATTTCTGCTGATCTGGTACGCGAATTTGCCCGAGGAAACTTTCTGGTTTATGAAGCGTTGGAAAGATGGGTGGGAGTATGTATCGATTCTCTTGATCGTCGTCCATTTTGTCGTCCCGTATTTTGCGCTCTTGACGCAGGACTCCAAGATGGACTTGAAGCGACTGAAACTGATGGCCATCTGGATTCTCTTTGCTCATCTTCTCGATATGTACTGGCTCGTCATGCCGACGTACGGAAACGGAATTCCATTCGGGTGGATGGAGATTGGATTTCCGATCCTGCTCGTCGGCTTGGTTCTTGTCGTGCTCTCATACAAGGTGAAGCATAATAACCTGGTTCCCGTTGGTGACCCGAAACTTGAACGAGGCCTGAGTTTCCGTCTGTGATCACGTAACGATGTCTATGGATTCGAAGCCAGAATTGAAAGCTGAAATTGATTTTCGAGACCTGCTGAGGAAGCCGCGGAAGCTCTTTGGCTATTCCTACATCTATTTCCTCATCATCCTCGTGGGATTGGGAGCTACCTATGTGAACAACCTGACGGTGATTGGAAAGAACAGCGTCCCCGCCGTTGTGGTGAAGGATTCTTCCGCGTTTGTGCAGGACATCCCATTCCAGAGCCCGGCCCTGCTTCCTCCGGTGGACGTGATGAAGGTCGGTGCTGCAACGCCTGAGCTTGTTCAGAGGGGAAAGGACCTCTTCCGCGCAAACTGCGCATCATGCCACGGTGAGGGTGGCGAAGGGGATGGGCCAGCCGGTATGGTTCTGAATCCAAAGCCGCGGAATTTCCATTCGATAGCGGGGTGGACCATCGGCTCCAAGGTCTCGCAGATGTACAAGACGCTTCAGGAGGGTATCGTCAAGAACGGTATGGCTTCATACAGCTACTTGCCACCGGCGGATCGATTTGCCCTGATTCACTATGTCCGGACGTTTGCGGGCGGTCACCCGACCGACACGCGCGAGGAATTGCAGGCGCTCGAGACGACGTATCAGCTTTCGAAAGGGAGCAACATACCCGGACAGATTCCCGTTAAGAAGGCCGCCCAGTTTGTTGTGAGCGAGAACGCACCGGCTGTTGCCGCCATCGCTCACCTGGCAGAGCAAACGGAGAGTGCGAGGGGAGCGAAAGGGCCTGAGTTGCTCGATCGCGTTGCTAGTGACAAGAGGAAGGTTCTGTCGGCACTGATTCACAACAAACCTGTGCCACCAGACTTTGATCAATTTGTCAGGGTCGTCTCCTCAGATCCAATACAGCTTGGTTTCAAAACTGAGGTCGTTCAGCTTTCCCCGGCCGAGTGGTCGGTGCTGCATCAGTATATTCGTGAGTTAAGAACTCGCGGAGGTGTTTTATGATAGCGAACTCTCGATTTCCTGTCATATTGCTTGTGCTCGCGCTTGTCACGAGCGTGAGTATGGCACAGCAAACGACTCCCCCTGTTGGCATCGTAGAAAAACTCGGCCAAACGATTCCGCTGGATGGGGAGTTCTACGATGAAAGCGGCCATCTCGTACCGATCAAGAACCTTGTCAACAAACCTACCATCTTCACATTTGTCTACTATCGTTGCCCAGGAATCTGTAGCCCGCTCTTGACGGAGGTGTCGAAGATCGTCGAGAAGATGGACCTCGAGCTTGGAAAGGACTATCAGATCCTCACGGTCGGTTTTGATCATCGCGAAAAGCCAGAGCTTGCCGCGCAGAAGAAAGAAAACTATCTCAGCTCAATCAACAGGCCGGTTGATCCGAATGGATGGCGGTTTCTTACGGGCGACAGCGTGAACATTCACCGGATCACTGACGGGGCGGGGTTCTACTTCATGCGCACCGGCAATGATTATGTCCACGCGGGTGCACTCATCATTGTTTCGCCCAAGGGAACGATCACCCGTTACATCAATGGCATCCAGTATCTGCCGTTCGATGTGAAGATGGCCGTCATCGAAGCATCGAATGGAAAGGTAAGGCCGACGATCGCAAAGGTTCTGCAGTTTTGCTACAGCTACGATCCAGAAGCGCGCACCTACACGTTTAACGTAGTGCGGGTTGCTGGCGTTGTCATCATGGGTTTGGTCGGCATCTTTGTTCTCGTGTTCATCGTGAAACCGAAGAAGAAGCAAACGGAAGGATAACGAACGTATGGCGACATCAGTGGTACTGGCTGAAGCACCGGAGCCTGATTTCTATCACGCGGCGACAAAGCACAAGGGGATCCTCTCCTGGATTCTTACGACCGATCACAAGCGAATTGGCATCCTGTACCTTGTGACGATGTTGGTGTTCTTCTTCACCGCGGTGGTCCTCGGTGTGCTGATGCGGCTCGAAATGCTCACGCCAGGCAAAACAATTATGGAGCCGCAGACGTACAACACGTTCTTCACGCTGCACGGGATCATGATGATCTTTCTCGTCATCATTCCCGGCCTTCCGGCGGTGTTCGGCAACTTCATGATGCCGATCATGATCGGCGCAAAGGATGTGTTCTTCCCGCGTCTGAACCTCTTCTCCTGGTGGCTGTTCGTTGCCGGCGGGCTTCTCGCCTTGGTGTCCGTGTTTCTACCCGGTGGCGCAGCGGACACAGGTTGGACATTCTATGTTCCCTATAGCGTACGCACTACGACGAATGTGCTGCCCGCGTTGATGGCTGCATTCATTCTCGGGTTCTCCTCGATTCTGACGGGCTTGAATTTCGTCACAACGATCCATCGGATGCGCGCGCCGGGGATGAGCTGGTTCAAGATGCCGTTGTTTGTTTGGTCGCTGTATGCGACGGCCTGGGTCCAGATCCTGGCAACGCCGATCATTGGTATAACCCTGTTGCTGGTTGCGATCGAGCGGCTGTTTGGAGTCGGCATCTTCGATCCGACAATGGGCGGCGACCCCGTTCTGTACCAGCACTTATTCTGGATCTATTCCCACCCCGCGGTCTACATCATCATCCTGCCAGGGCTGGGCGTGGTTTCTGAGATTCTCCCCGTGTTCGCTCGTCGCACGATTTTTGGCTACAAGTTCATCGCGTTTTCCAGTCTTGCCATTGCGTTCGTAGGCTCGCTGGTGTGGGCACATCATATGTTCACCGTCGGGATGAGCAACACGGGAATGTTTGTATTCTCTCTGCTCACATTTCTCGTCTCAATACCCAGTGCAATCAAAGTCTTCAACTGGATTGCGACTCTCTACAAAGGCTCGATTGAGCTTGAGGTGCCGATGCTGTTTATTCTCGCGTTCATTGTACAATTTTGCATTGGTGGCTTCACGGGGTTGATCCTTGGAACGCTTGCGATCAACATCCACGTGCAGGATACCTACTTCGTGGTCGGGCATTTTCATTATGTCATGTTTGGTGGAACGGGATACGGACTTTTTGCCGCGCTCCACTACTGGTACCCAAAGATGTTCGGGAAAATGTACAGGAAAACTCCAGCTGTCGTGTCGTGGTTTCTCTTAACGATTGGCTTCAACCTGTTGTATTTCCCGTTCTTCCTACTTGGGTATTTTGGGATGCCCCGCCGCTATTACGACTACTTGCCGGAGTTCCAGACCTATCATCAGATCTCAACAGTTGGCTCGTGGATCCTCTTTGCAGGTCTTGTGATCATGTTCGTGAATTTGGTTGTCTCGCTCTGGCATGGCAAGAGGGCGACTGCAAACCCGTGGGGTGGTGAGACGTTGGAATGGAAAGTGCCATCACCGCCGCCGCTCGAGAATTTCCACGACATTCCTGTGGTCACCACGGGACCCTATGACTACAGCAAGTACGAACGCGTCGTTCAGGAGGCAAAGTGACTTCACACGCCGCCGCCGTGGCACACGGTCACGCTCATCGTGATGATGTTGGCACCAAGTTAGGGATGTGGCTCTTCCTCTTCACAGAGCTGATTCTGTTTGGAGGAATGTTCATCATCTACGCGGTCTATCGCTTCAGCTATCCAACAGAGTTTCGTCTCGCGGCGACGGAACTCGACACGCTCGTTGGAACAGTCAATACCATTATCCTGTTGACGAGCAGCCTGACAGTTGCGATGTCGATCACCGCGATACAGGAAGGGAAAAAGTGGCTGTCGTTTGTCCTTGTGGCAATCACCATAGCGTTGGCGCTCGCCTTTTTGGTCAACAAGTACTTCGAGTGGGGCCACAAGATTGCAGTCGGTCTCTATCCACGCTCGCCTGAGCTCCTAAGTAGGCCCGCGGGAGAAATCTTGTATTTTGGTCTGTACTATGTAATGACGGGTCTTCATGCACTGCACGTTATTATCGGCGCCGTTATTCTGGCGGTCATGATGGTCTTTCTTGCGAAAGGCACAATCAACAAACATTCGTATGTGCGCCTTGAGGTGGGAGCGCTGTACTGGCACCTTGTCGATATCATCTGGATTTTCCTCTTCCCGCTCTTTTACCTTTTGCAATAGGTGATGAGGATGGAACACCGCGAACAACAGCAGCACCAGGATGAAGTTCACGTTGTAAGCTACGGCCGGTATTTTTTGATCTGGCTGGGATTGGTGGCATTGACCGGCATGACCGTCGCCTTCGCCGGTATTAATCTGGGAAATTGGATCATCATCACAGCCATGACGATTGCATCCATCAAGACGCTGCTTGTCGTCAACGTGTTCATGCATTTGAAATATGAGGACAGGATCTTTCGAATCTTTGTGCTGGTTGCGATGGCCATCCTGCTGATTTTCATTGTGTTTACATTTTTTGACTACGCGTTTCGTTGAGGAAGATACCCTATGTTTCAGGGCACGTCGCCATTCTCTGACTATGTTGATGCCACGTTTCTGTCGATCGTGGGCATTTCGCTGCTGGTGCTCCTGGGGATCTTGATTGCGATGGTGTATTTCGTCATTCGCTTCAGTCGGAAAAGGAACCCACATCCCTCCAATATCGAAGGAAACATCCCTCTGGAGATCGCCTGGACCCTCATTCCACTTGGCTTATTCATGGGCATGTTCTACCTCGGATGGGAAGGATACCGGCAGATGTCGAACATACCGGAGGGGGCTCTCCCCATCAGGGTCACGGCCCGGATGTGGGCGTTCACGTTTGAATACCCGAATGGAGTGACAACCGATACGCTGTACGTGCCGATCCACACTCCCGTGAAATTGACGCTTCACTCGCTCGACGTCAACCATTCAATGTACATCCCGGCGTTCCGCGTCAAAAAGGATGTGATCCCGAATCGCCAGAACACCATGTGGTTCAAGACCTCGGCTGTCGCATCCTATGATATAGCCTGTGCCGAATATTGTGGTCTCCAGCACGCGTATATGTACACCAAGGTCGTTTCACAGGATTCAGCACAATTCGAACTGTGGTACAAGGCTGTTTCACTCAAACAGTCGAAGCCGTATCAGTCGCTGCTGAGCTCAACACGATAGAGGAATCACTTTTCCTAGGATCTGATTCGAACCAAAGGTACATGGACTTTCTCAAACAACTTGCACTTCCTCAGGCAGTCGAACATTTTCATCTTCTCCTTCTCGTCGGAGGATTGATTGCCGTCGTTTTCTTGCCGTACCTGGCGTTTCTCCTAGGTGCGTCATTCCTGTCATTCCGATACAATCGGACGGGGAGAACCGAGGGCAATCGCCTGCACCTGCAGTTTGCAAAGGATTTGATTGATACGGTCCTGTTCAATAAAACCGTGCCGACGTTTCTTGCGTTGCTCCCCGGCCTGTCCCTGGTTTTTGTGACAGCCCAACTCCTGCAATCGACTGAGGCGATCTCAGTTGGCTTGGTGGGCTACGCTTTCATCCTGCTTCTGGTCGCGGTCGTCCTGCTCTACACGTATAAGTATACATTCCGCTTGAGCGATTTTCTTGACGGGTATGAAGTTCTGCTGAAGGGGGATCAAAAGGGGGAGAGGAAGCTCGGAGAGGTTGAGGACTACAAGAAGCAGACGATCGCATCTCACCTCAAGGCTGGCCGGTACGGTATTATTCTTCTCGCGCTTGCTGCATTTCTGGTCGTTTCGTCGATGGCGGTAACGACGAACCCGATGAACTGGACCGCAGTCAGCACGATCTTCGAACTCTTCATTTCCCTTGATGTTCTGGTGAGAGTCCTGCAGTTCGTCGCGTTTGCGCTCGGAGTGACGGGTATCGGCATCCTCTTTTTCTTCTTTGCGTGGCAAGGCGGTAAGAAAGGGATGGATGAGGAATACAGCCGCTTCGTGCGGCGCATCGGTCTCCGGCTTGCGGTGACTTCGCTGCTTACACAGCCTATCCTCATACTTCTAGGAATCGCTCTCTTGCCGGGTGTAGCGCTTTCTGGATCGCTATACTTGTTCACAGGGTCATCGTTGGCAATGATGTTCCTCGCCGCTCACTTCGTCTATGTGTATAGCCGAGATCCGCTTCCCCGATACGTTGAGCCTGCGTTCTACGGTCTCGTGTTTGCGTCTGTGCTGCTGAGCGTAAACGATCAACTCGCGATCCACAACGCTACGAAGACGCACGCCGCATTTCTTGCCTATCGCCACGAGCAAACGCTTGAAACAATCAAGGCGAGCTTGGGTATTGCGGCACTCTCTATGACGGGAGAGGATATCTTTAACGCACGATGTTCTGCATGCCATCTTTTCGACCAGAAGAAAGTCGGGCCGGCATACAGGGACGTCATTCCAAAGTACGCAGGGAAGAAGGCACAGCTTGTCGCATTTGTCTTGAACCCTGCTAAAGTCGATCCGGCCTTTCCACCTATGCCCAATCAAGGACTCAGACCGGCTGAAGCTGACTCGATCGCCAGCTATCTTTTGGGCAAACTGGCTGAAGCAGGATCAAAACTGCCCATACCGTCACAGGGAAAAACTCAACGGCAATGAAATCGAGTTTCACATCCGACGGGACCGTTGCGATCCGTCGTGCCAAGTGGCTTGACTATCTCGCTCTCGCAAAGCCTGAGCTGACACTTCTCTCTGTTGTGACTGCCCTTGGCGGCGCCTACCTTGCGTCAGGAAATCCTGTTCCGTTTTGGCTGATCATTCACACGTTTATCGGGACAATTCTCGTCGGGGCTGGAGCGGGCTCGCTCAATCAGTATGCAGAGAGGGAACATGATGCAATGATGCGGAGGACGGAGAACCGCCCGCTGCCGTCGGGTCGGCTCGAGCCCCGAGAGGCGCTGATGTTTGGATCGGTAGCTGCTCTTGGAGGTGTCCTCTATCTCTCAGCCTTCACCAACACCGTCGCAGGGTTTCTTGCCGTTGTTACGCTCGTAACGTACTTGTTCCTGTATACTCCTCTTAAACGCATCACTCCCTTTGCGACGGTGATTGGCGGCATCCCCGGCGCTCTTCCGCCGATGATTGGATGGTCGGCTGTGGCTGGTGGGCTAACGATGGGGGCATGGGCTCTGTTTTTTATTCTGTTCTTCTGGCAGATGCCGCATTTTCTTTCCCTCGCATGGATGTACCGGAAGGACTATGCACGGGCCGGCTACCGGTTGCTTACAGTAGACGATCCCACAGGACTGGTGGCCAGCCGACAGATCCTTATCCACAGCGCAGCTCTCCTTCCGGCAGCTTTGATGCCGACGATGGTTGGGGTCTTGGGAGTCACCTATTTCGTTGGCGCGTTTCTGCTGTCGAGCGGATTTCTCCTGCTCGCTATTCGTCTGTATCAGAACCGCACCAATGGCAATGCAAGAAGACTATTTTTCGCATCGCTTGTGTACCTGTCGGTTCTTGTCGGTCTGATGATCTTC
>JBBTCR010000350.1:0-1747 GCA_038043105.1 Bacteroidota bacterium | reverse complement strand
TGGGCGACGGTGCATTCGCGAACAATGGATGGCTTCAGGAACTGCCGCATCCAGTCTCGAAGATTGTATGGGACAACTACGCGGCAATCTCACAGAAGTCCGCCCACGATCTCGGCGTTCAGAATAATGACAAGATCGAAATTGCCTTCCCACATGGCACAGGGAGCTTCCCCGTGTTCATTCAACCGGGGCAGGCTGATCAGGTCATATCTATCGAGCTGGGTTATGGTCGATCCGTCGCAGGACCGATCGGCTCTGGCGTCGGAACAGATGCTCAAGTTCTTCTATCGCTTTCCGCACTTGTGGGATCGCGCATCCTGAGCGGCGCAAGGATCGTAAAGGCGGAAGGTCACCACGAGCTTGTCTCGACGCAGGAACATCATTCACTCGACGACACTTTTGTGAAGGACTTCCACCTGAAGCGAGAGATTATTCGCGAGGGGACCCTTCGGCAATATGAGAATGATCCCCACTTCCTTCATCACGAGAAACGGGAATCGTTCAGCATCCACACGGAAGTGGAGTATAAAGGCGTCAAGTGGGCAATGGCAATCGATCTCAACAAATGCATCGGCTGCAATGCGTGTGTGGCCGGATGCAACGTTGAGAACAACATCCCCGCAGTGGGCAAAGAGCAGGTTGGAAGGGGGCGCGAGATGCAATGGATCCGCCTCGACCGGTACTACTCAGGAACGGCGGATCACCCGACGCTCAGCCATCAGCCCATGCTGTGCCAGCACTGTGACCACGCGCCGTGCGAAAGCGTCTGCCCCGTCGTTGCAACGACGCACAGCCCGGACGGTCTCAATCAGATGACGTACAATCGTTGCGTTGGGACGAAGTACTGCTCCAACAACTGTCCCTATAAGGTGCGCCGGTTCAATTTCTTCGACTGGCGCGGCCATCTTGCGGACGGCTATTACGAGCAGCAACCGATCAGCCTGATGCACAATCCGGAAGTGACGGTCCGTTCTCGCGGGGTGATGGAAAAGTGCACCTTCTGTGTGCAGCGGATCATGGAGGCACGCCAACACGCGACGGAGCAGGGCAGACCCTTGAAAGGAAGTGACGTGAAGACGGCCTGCCAGGAAGCGTGCCCGGCTACGGCGATCGTCTTTGGCGATATGAATGATCCGAACTCAGACATCTCACGTTATCGCGCTCACGATCTTGGTTATAGCGTGCTTGAAGAGACGAACGCGCTGCCGAACGTCACCTATCTTGCGAAGCTACGCAACATCCACTCGGAGAAACTAGCGTGAGCACTGCGGCCCTCGATTACACCCGCGAACTTCCGGTTGTGGAAGGGCGACCGACGGCGTCCGAACTTGAAGCCACAATCGTAGCGCCGCTCGATCAATTCCCATCGCGGACGTGGTGGATTGCGTTTAGCGTCACGGTGTCGTTCCTGACGATCGGGGCGATCTGCGTTGGGCTGACGATCTACAAAGGCCTGGGTCTCTGGGGTGTCAATCAGCCGGTCTCGTGGGGATTCGATATTGTGAACTTCGTGTTCTGGATCGGTATCGGTCACGCAGGAACGCTGATCTCCGCGATTCTTTTCCTCTTACGACAGAGGTGGAGAACCGGCATCGCCCGATTCGCAGAGGCAATGACGATCTTTGCCGTGATGTGCGCGGGCGTATTTCCGCTGCTGCACACCGGTCGACCGTGGCTGCCGATGTACTTGACTCCATACCCCAATCAGCACTCGGTATGGATCAATTTCACCTCACCGTTGATATGG
>JBBTCR010000349.1:0-9440 GCA_038043105.1 Bacteroidota bacterium | reverse complement strand
ATCGCGAAATTTGTCATTGCCCACGAGGTTTGCCATTTCGTCCAACAGCTTCGAGGATTCTTGCCGCCGCCAGATCAAAACGTTGGACTGTTTGTGACCGACTTAGACAAGTACGATTCATTAGCCCACGAAAGAGAAGCAAACGCGGTTGCATCACTGATGGCTCCTGGAATACTGACCCCCACGATTTCTGGCGACGACATGATCGAATACCTCAGGCGAGATTCAACGCTCAGGGGAACCGGATTTGGAAAAAGATGAAAAGAAGTACCCTATTAGTTGATTCGTGATAACACCCCGCGGTGTGCTAGGCTGCGACACACCGCGTTTGAACACGATATGGTGCAGCTGGATCATTGACTAGACATCGGAGGTTTCGTGCCAGGGCTCTTCATGTTCGGTGCAGGGGCCAGCTTTGGATCCGACACCTCAGTGACACCACCTCTTGGGGCAGACCTGTTCGATCACCTACAGAGGTTCAACCCCGACGGATGGGGGACCATCACAGGCGATCTCGCGAGCTCATTTCGTGAGGACTTCGAGGAAGCGATCAAGAGGGTGAATCCTGCTGCGCTCGGTCCGCTTCAGCGCGCGATGGCCGCCTACTTCTTCGAATTCCGGCCCCGTACCTCGAATGTGTACGTGAGCTTGGCTCGTCGTATCGCTCAGACTCGTTGGGATGGTGCGGCCTGCACGCTCAACTACGAACGCCTGCTTGAGATTTCGCTCCTTGCAGGCGGGGTACAACCAGTCGTAGGCCAGGCCACTGAGCCGGGCAGAACTTTGGAACTCTGCTTGCCACATGGATGCTGTCACATTTTCTGCGACGCAGCCCGAGGCGCGGCAGGCGCCGTCACGTTTGATGCTTTCGCTGTCTCGACAAATGGACCGGTGACCGTCGTGGCTGATCCAGTTCAGCATCGCCACCGCATCTTGGTGGACGCGTTTCCTCCGGTCATGAGCTACTTCGAACCGCAAAAGAGAACAACCGCAGGTGCCTCTTTCATCGATGGACAGCGTGCGCGTTGGAAACACATTGCTCTTGCCGCCGAGTGGATAGTAGTCATCGGGGTGAAGGTGCGACGGCACGACGACCATATGTGGGGACCATTGGCCGCGACTGAAGCCAGGATTGTGTACTGCGGCGGCCCAGAGGGAGTGTCGGAATACCGATCTTGGGTGACAAGCGTGGGAAGACGACAGAACGATTTGGTGCTGGTTGGGTACTTCAGAGATGAGTTCGAAAGGATCTGCTTTGAGGCGGGCCTTTGAAAAGCGAAGGGACATGGAGGCCGACGTTGCAGCTAACCGCCCTCCGTCCCGGAAGTCACGGGTGTCTGGCCTACTATAAGGTCTTTTCGCGAGCGTGTCTTGGTCGCACGAGGGTGGCGGAAGCCACAAAACGGACTGGCCCTGCAGGAGAGCGCCCCGATGAAGGAATCCCGACAGGTCGGGACGGGGTGGCGCAGTTCCGGTCCCTCAGGCAGCGGTGCAAGCATTTTGTCTGCAAGATGTGTAAATTTGTGCAACTTCAATTAGAGAGGCGCGCTGATATGTCAACATCACGAGTTCAAGTTTCCAAAGCAGAACTAGATCAAATGATCACACAGGCGGTGGAGAGGAAGCTTCTTGAGTTACTCGGCGATCCAGATGAGCGGTTGGTACTCAAGAAATCCCTTCGATCGAGATTGCTCAGACAGAAGAAGACCGTAGCACGGGGCGAGCGTGGCGAGGAGTTCGATAAAGTAGTAAACCGCCTCGGACTTCATGGATGAGCACCTACAAAGTCCGGATACTCAAAGCTGCGACAATAGAGTTGGAAAAGATCGATACCGCAACGGCGCGACGTATCATCAAGAGAATCTATTGGCTTTCTGAAAACCTCCAGTCATTACGACCCACTGCATTAAAGGGAGACCTTTCCGGTTTGTTCAAGCTTCGGGAAGGAGACTATCGCATCTTCTATCAGATTCTTCACAAAGAGAAAACCATCATCGTCCACGCTATTGGTCATCGGCGGGAGATCTATAAATAGGCAGACAGCTGACTGACCACTCGCTCAACTCCCGAAGGTCCGAAGGA
This sequence comes from Bacteroidota bacterium, assembly GCA_038043105.1. GTDB lineage: Bacteria > Bacteroidota > Ignavibacteria > UBA10030 > UBA10030 > VGWB01. The sequence continues at coordinate 7,358 of JBBTCR010000349.1, read as the reverse complement.
CTCGTTCGGAGGACATCTTGCGAGCTGATCGTGCCCTTCATCGGGACTGCTTGCTTGTCCGCCATCCTTCTCGTTTTTTGAGTCCCGCTGTTTTTGAGCGGGATTGGCGGAGCTCCGGTCCGCCCGGGAGCTCAAATCTCTATGAACAAGATCAACATCTCGGAAAAATTCTCCAAGTTCTCTGACCACTGGCGGCCCAAGGTGGTAGCTGAGCTCAATGGGCAAGAGGTCAAGCTCGTCAAGTTCAAAGGAGAGTTCGTCTGGCACCTCCACGAGCATGCCGATGAGATGTTCCTGGTCTGGCGCGGGACATTTCGGGTGGAGTTCCGAGACCGGTCAGTTCAACTCCGAGAAGGCGAATTCCTTGTGGTCCCGCGAGGCATCGAACACAGAACTGTGGCAGACAACGAGGTCGAGGTGGTGGTGTTCGAACCTGCTCACACGCGAAACACTGGAAACGTTCTCGATCCAAAATTCACCTCGCCAGATCGCGAGACCCTCTAGTGGGTCAGCTTCACCAGTCCTTCAACTCTCGAAGGGGCCTTTTTTTCTGTGTTCTTCGAAAGTCGAACCCGCCCGAACGACGGAGGTGGCTATCGAAGAGGGTCCGTATCCGGGAGCACACCTGATAGCCGAGCTCTTTGGCAGGACTCTCAGACAACTAACGAATTTTGGCAACAACATAATCCGTAAAGATGAAGGAGCTCAATATGGAAAAAGACATTCAATTCAAACTCAATGGCAAGCCCACAAAACTTACTGTGGAGAGTGATCGGATGCTCTTATGGGTCTTGCGCACCGATCTTGAATCCACAGGGACGAAGTACGGGTGCGGAGAAGGCTATTGCGGCGCTTGCGCGGTGCTTGTCAACGGAGAATCAGTCCGATCCTGCCAAACTGCTGTGAAAGATGTCCAGGGCAAGGAGGTCCTTACCATCGAAGGGCTAGCGCAGAAAGGCACTCTGCATCCTTTGCAGAAAGCGTTTATGGAACACGATGCGCTCCAGTGCGGATACTGCACACCAGGCATGATCATGATCGCCTACTCAATGCTCCGGAAAAACCCTCGACCATCTTCCTCGGAAATCATCACAGGCATGGATGATAACTTGTGCCGTTGCGGAGCACACAACCGAGTCATTCGGGCCATTCAAGCGGCAGGCAAAGAAATGGAAGGAGGGCTCTAATCATGAAAGACGATCTCTACCTCGAACTCGATTCGATGGACGGAACCTCTGGTTCTCAAATGAACCGGCGCGAATTTCTCGAACGAGCGGGAAGCGGAATCTTCCTATTGTTCACGATCGGAGATCTTTCAGCTCTTGCGCAAGACAGGCAAGCTCGATCTCAACAAAGCCTTCCGACCGATTTTAATGCCTACTTGAGAATCGGCGAAGACGGACGCGTCTCGTGCTTCACCGGAAAAATCGAAATGGGCCAGGGCGTGGTCACTTCTCTGGCGCAAATGCTGGCTGATGAACTGGACGTTTCCCTCGGCGCCGTCGATATGGTTATGGGAGATACCGATCTCTGTCCCTGGGATAGAGGGACCTTTGGCTCCCTTTCCACGCGTATGTTTGGACCGCCACTCCGAAATGCTGGCGCCGAAGGCAGACGGGTGTTGTTGGAGCTAGCATCAGAACATCTCAAGACGTCGGTGGAAAACCTGGCCACTGAAAATGGGGAGGTCTTTTACAAAAGGAACAGACAAGATAAAGTTTCCTACGCACAATTGGCGAAGGGGAAAAAGATCGAGCGCCACGTTCCTCAAGTGTCGGTCAAGAAGCCGTCCGAATTTAAGATCATGAGCAAGCCGGCATTGCGGACGGATGCTCAGGAAAAGGTCACCGGCAAGGCGAAATATGCAGGAGACATTCAGCTCCCCGGAATGCTTTATGCGAAGATTTTGCGACCTCCGGCGCACGGCGCAAAACTCATAGACGTTGACTTGTCCGAAGCAAAGCAGGTGAAGGATGTCCAGATCATCAAGGAAGGGGACTTCGTTGCCGTCTTGCACAAGTATCCGGATGTGGCCGAATTCGCCCTGTCGAAAATCAAAGCGAAATTCGACGAACCGAAATCGGAGCTCGACGATAAGAACATATTCGATCATCTGTTAAAAGTTGCCCCTGAAGGCAGGGTCGTGGCAAAGGATGGCAATCTTCAAGCAGGAGAAACTGGGGCGAAGGCAATTCTCGAGGAGACCTATTTGAATGATTATGTAGCACACGCCCCGATAGAACCGCACACGGCTGTTGTGAAGATCGAAGGGAACAAAGCGGCCGTTTGGGCCTCAACGCAATCACCCTTCGGAGCCAGAGAGGAGGTCGCCAGGGAGCTTGGCTTCCCGCCGGAGAACGTGCGAGTCATTACACCCTTTGTTGGCGGCGGGTTTGGCGGAAAGACGAGAAATCTTCAAGCCGTGGAAGCTGCCCGTCTTGCAAAACTCAGTGGAAAACCTGTTCAGGTAGCCTGGAGCAGAAAAGAAGAATTCTTCTACGATTCGTTCCGACCGGCTGCCGTCGTCAAGATAAAATCGGGCATAACGGACAACGGCAGGATGAGCTTCTGGGATTATCATGTCTATTTTGCCGGTGAACGAGGCTCACAGCAGTTTTATGACATTCCACACCACAGCACCATTGCACACAATGCGAGCTGGGTAGGCGCCCCAGGTTCTCACCCATTTGCCACGGGGCCCTGGCGTGCTCCGGCAAATAACACAAACACATTTGCGAGAGAATCTCAGATTGACATCATGGCCGCCAAAGCAGGAATAGACCCTCTGGAATTTCGAATGCAACACTTAGCTGACAAAAAGATGCAGCGCGTCTTAAAAACCGCCGCCGAGAAATTTGAATGGAGGCCGGCCAAGGCGCCGAGCGGGAGAGGTTATGGCATTGCCCTCGGAATCGATGCAGGAACGTACGTGGCGGCGATCGCGGAAGTCAGAGTCAATAAAGCGACAGGCAAGGTTCAGGTGAAGCGTGTGGTTTGCGCGCAGGATATGGGTCTGGCGATTAATCCGGAAGGCGCAACGATTCAGATGGAAGGCTGCATTACGATGGGCCTTGGGTATGCCTTAGGAGAGCGTATCCGTTTCAAAGGCGGAGAGATTTTCGATCTGAATTTTGATACGTATGAGATTCCCCGGTTTTCCTGGTTGCCCAAGATAGAGACGATCATCATTGATAATAAGGATTCTGATCCGCAAGGCGGTGGTGAACCCGCAATAGTCACGATGGGTGGTGTACTTGCCAATGCCATTTATGATGCTATCGGCGTAAGAGTGTTCCAGCTCCCCATGACTCCGGAGAGAATCAAAGAAGCAATAAACAAAGCGTAAAGTCATGCCACGCCCTTTCCCAAAGGGGGAGGTGTTATCTGAGGCATCTGCGGAAAACAATGTCCGGGTCGTGGTTCTGCGTGAACCCATAATAAGAGGCACAAACGATGTTATACATGTTATGCAAACACAGGGTTGCTGACTTCACGAAGTGGCACGGAGTCTTCGCTTCCCACGCTGAGGCTCAACGAATTGCCGGCCTACACCTCCTTCATCTTCTTCGTGATACAGCCGATCCTAATCACATCGTTTACTTGTTCAGCTGATGTTACGCATCCCATAAGAAATTTTGCCACAAAGGCTCGAAGGCACAAAGAAAAACAAGGAAAGTAGGCGAAAAAACCTAATTTACCCTTGGTGTCTTTGTGACTTTGTGGCTGAAAATCAGTACCTGCGTAAGATCAGTTATTCAGGGTCGACGATCTGAACAAAGCCAGAGCATTCACAGAAGCTCCGGAAGCAAGTGAGGCCGCGCAGGATTCCGGTGTAATCGGCGTGCCAGAACTGCTGTTTCTAAACGATTGATAAAAGGAGAAACCGATGTCTGTCTATTCCCCATCCGAGACGCGCTACGAGACGATGAAGTATAATCGCTGCGGCCGCAGTGGCATGAAGTTGCCAGCCATCTCACTGGGGCTATGGCACAACTTCGGTGGAGTAGACGACTTTGAAAACGCCCGCGCATTGATCTGGAGGGCTTTTGATCTGGGAATTACCCACTTTGATTTGGCGAATAATTATGGTCCACCCCCTGGCTCCGCAGAAGAGAACTTTGGGAAGATTCTGCGTCGCGACTTATTTCGATATCGGGATGAACTGATCATTTCGTCAAAGGCCGGTTACTTGATGTGGCCAGGACCGTATGGCGAATGGGGATCACGCAAATACCTCATCGCAAGCTTGGATCAGAGCCTGCGCCGGATGGGATTGGAGTACGTCGACATCTTCTATCACCATCGCCCAGACCCCGAGACGCCGCTCGAAGAAACAATGGCAGCACTCGATGCTGTTGTCCGTAGTGGGAAGGCACTCTACGTCGGCATTTCGAACTATCCGCCCGAGCTCACCCGAAAAGCGCAACAGATGTTAGGACAAATTGGAACGCCCTGCGTCATTCATCAACCCAGTTATAGCATGTTCAATCGATGGATCGAAGAAGGGCTTCTCACCGTGCTTGGAGAGGAAGGCATAGGGTGCATTGTGTTTTCGCCGCTGGCGCAGGGGTTGCTGACCAACAAATATCTGAGCGGCATCCCGAAGGATTCACGGGCGGCCAAGCCGCACGGGTTCCTCAGACCTCAGCAGATCACAGAGGAGAAGCTGGACAAGGTGTGCAAGCTGAATGAGATCGCGCAGGCACGGGGCCAGACACTGGCACAGATGGCTCTCGCATGGGTGCTGCGCCATCCGGGTGTAACCTCGGCGCTCGTGGGCGCGAACAACACGAGCCAAATCGAGGAGGACGTTGCAGCGCTGAAGAATGTCAGTTTCACAGAGGAGGAGCTGAGAAACATCGACGGCATTCTGAAGGGGTGAGGACACGAATCGGTAAAAGGAAAAATGGGGAAATGGAGAATTGTAACGATGAAACAAAGGCACATGGCTACTCTCAACAAGAAAATGCGAAGGCGACTTCGGGAACTTTCGGGGTTAGCCTTCGAGCGCGAACTCCACCAGGAGTTGTCTCAGCTGGCGAAGAAATTCGACCTCTGGCGGAACAACGAGATGAGCAGCGGAGAACTAAGCAACGCTCTTCATGAATATGACTACGGTCTGTCCCGACGGCTTTTCGGCCTGTACAACGATCTCAAGCCGGAAATGACCGTTGCGCGTGCAGTTGCGCTCAAGCTTTTGACAAGAGAAGAAGTCGGCGAGGAGCTGCTTGGAGTGCTGGAACAGAGCATCCGGTTCTTTGAGGAAAATCTCTCCGGCAGCTGATTAGAACAATTGACCGTCGCGAGCCCAAGCACAGCGTGGTTCTGAAAGCGCGAGCCGATCCTCTCATTTGGGGCGGCTGAACGCATTTGTGAACTTCCCGAAGGAGTGTGCACATGACTGAGGTTCTCATAAAACTCGGCGGCATCTACACTCTCGCCTTCGCGGCGTTTCAGCTGTTGTTCTGGTGGATTTTCAACTGGAAGAGGGAGCTGCGGCTACTGTCGGCTCTCAACCGTGCGATTCTGCAGGTCCTGAACCTTTGCCTTACGTTTGTCTTCTTCATGTTCGTATACATCTCACTGGCCCACGCTGCGGAGCTTCTATCGACGCCGCTCGGTCACTCGCTCGTCACATTGATCGCAATCTTCTGGTTTGCCCGGGCCTTGGAACAGCTCGTGTTCTTCCGACTTCGTCACTGGGGATCGTGGGCATTTTTCATCATCTTCCTCGTAGGCTCCGCCATGTACGCGTACGCCGCGATGTACTCTACCTAACAAGCCGCCGAGAATCTCGACACACAACCCACCGGCAATCGGAGAAAGGGAGGTTACCATATGATCAAAGAGATCACTGCAAAGGACCTTAACCCCAGACGCTTCATCGACGAGAAAGTCAAAGAGATCAAAGCCGCCGTTGGGGGCGGGATGGCGATCAACGCTCTCTCGGGAGGCGTCGATTCGTCAACGGTCACGATGCTCGGGCATCGAGCCCTGGGAAAACAATTGAAAACCGTCTTCATCGAGAATGGGCTCATGCGCGAAGGAGAGCCCGAATATGTCGCCAGCTTGTTCCGAAAGGTCGGCGTCAAGGTGGAAATCATTGATGCTCGGGAAGAATTCTTCTCGGCGCTGAAGGGAATTACAGACCCGGAACAAAAGCGCGAGGCCATCACCCAGACCTTTTACCGACACGTCTTTGGACGCATCGTCATGGAGAGCAGATCGAAATTCCTTCTCCAGGGTACTATCCTGACCGATGTCGATGAGACCGTCGCGGGGATCAAGCGGCAGCACAATGTCTTCGAGCAGCTCGGGATCGACCCGCAGGAAGCTTTTGGCTACCGCATCGTTGAGCCGCTCGTCCAGCTTCGCAAGGATGGCGTCAGGAGGGTCGGCAAGGCTCTCGGGCTCCCCGCCAGGCAATTCGAGCGTATCCCGTTCCCCGGTCCGGCCCTTTCGGCCCGTGTGATAGGCGAGGTTACCCCTGAGCGTATCGAAACTGTCCGCAAGGCAACGGTTGTCGTCGAGCGGCTGCTCAAGGATACCGGTGCATTCCAGTACATGGCGATCCTTCATGAGGACCGTGTGACCGGTATGCGCGACGGCCGGCGCGATTTCGGTCAGCAGATTGAAGTACGCTGCTGGGAGAGCATCGATGCCCGGACGGCAACGCCGACACGACTTTCGTTTGACATCCTTGAGGACCTCGCCGCCAGGATCATCCGCGAGGTGCCCGGCATTGTCAGCGTCACGTACAACATAGCCTCCAAGCCGCCCTCCACAATAGAGGCGATCTGAGAGGCTGCTGGCTCCGCCGGGCGGTGGCCATTCGTCGTTCGAGATATGATGTATTCTTAGGCGGTAAGTATATTGTGTTGGAGGACGTGCGACGTGTCCCACAAAGCTGTTTCAATAAGCCATTTGTTGGCCTGCATTGTCGCGGCCTCTTGCTTCTTGGGTATTGAGTGTTGCCTCGGGGCGGACGCACAACGCGCTGCGGACAGTGGGCTTGCCCTATCGTACCCGGGGGACGAGGGCATTGAGCGAGACCCTAACGTGCTCTTTGTAGAGGATTTCGAGACAGGTACGCCCGAGCAAATCGGTGCCCGATGGGGCCAGATCTATCAAACGCAGAATGTGACGCTCACCGGCGATATTCACGGCAATTCCCCAGGCTACAAATCGGTCCGCTTCAAAGACAACGCCCACCTCTATACCCATACCAAAGGCGTCGATACGATGTACGTTCGCTTCTACGTGAAGTTTCACGAGAAGACCGGCTACATTCATCACTTCGTGCATCTGGTTGCGGACCGGACGCCGACACCCTGGCCGAAGGGCGGCGCGGGCGAGAC
>JBBTCR010000348.1:0-1777 GCA_038043105.1 Bacteroidota bacterium | reverse complement strand
AAGGAGTGCAACATGAAAGCGTTGCTGATCGTTGATGTTCAGAATGACATCTGTCCGGGAGGCGCACTCGCAGTCCCGGAAGGGGACAAGGTTGTGCCAACCATCAACCGGTTGTTGGATCATTTTGACATCATCGTCGCCTCGAAAGATTGGCACCCAACACTGACGGTTCACTTCCAGAAATGGCCCCCTCATTGCGTGCAAGGCACGACGGGAGCGGAGTTCCATCCACAACTGCGGAGCGGCAGGATACAGAAGGTGTTCCTGAAGGGTACCGGGAACAAAGATGATGGATACTCGGCATACGAAGCGACGAGCGAGGATTTGGCGCAGTATCTGAAATCCAAGGGCGTCACCGAGCTGTACGTCACGGGACTTGCAACCGATTACTGCGTCAGAGCCTCCGCACTGGACGCGATCAAGAAAGGATTCCGGACGTCCGTCGTTACCGATGCTGTAGCTGCAGTGAATCTCCATCCCGGTGATGGTCAGAAAGCTCTTGACGAAAAGAAGAGAGTGGGAATTCGACTCGTGACGTCGCCGCATGTCCGCTAGCTCGCGCGTCACATCACTATCTTTATCCATCTATGATTCCTTGTCGCCCGCGCACACTGCGTACCCGCTGAGAAGTAGTTGAAACTTTAGCGAAAAATCGGTATCCTCTTCGAGATTTTGCGCGTCCTTCCGACGCAGTCCTAGGATTCTGGTATTCATATAGGATAGTGGAGCACCTCATGAACGCTCTTCCCTTGATCATTGTTGCGCTGTGTGTGATGGCAATATCGTACCGATACTACAGCGCCTTCATCGCAGCGAAGGTCGTTGCGCTCAACGAGGCGCGCGTGACCCCGGCTCACGCGCTGAATGACGGTCAGAATTATCACCCTACGAATAAGTGGGTGCTCTTCGGCCACCACTTTGCAGCAATCTCAGGAGCCGGACCTCTCATCGGCCCCGTTCTTGCGCCGCAGTTCGGCTACCTGCCGGGTTTCCTCTGGCTGGTGATTGGAGTCTGCATTGGAGGGGCAGTCCACGACTTTGTCATTCTTGCTGCCTCCATCCGACGCAAAGGAAAGTCGCTGGCCGAGATCGCGCGACATGAAGTGAGTCCGCTCGCAGGGTTGATCGGTTCCATCGCCATCCTGGTTATCGTTGTTATCGCGCTGGCTGGACTGGGTCTGGCTGTTGTCAATGCGTTAAGGGAGAGTTCGTGGGGTACCTTTACCATTGCGATGACAATTCCGATCGCGCTCTTTGTGGGGCTCTGGATGAATCGCATCCGGCCTGGCAAGGTTGGCGAGGCGAGCCTCATCGGGGTTATTGGAGTGTTGGCGTCAGTGTATCTCGGTAGCCTGATCCCGGGCTCATTCCTTGATCCCTATTTCACTTTGACTCGGGAAGGCATCATCATTGCGATTGCCGTGTACGGATTTATCGCGGCGGTTCTCCCGGTCTGGCTGCTTCTGGCGCCGCGCGATTATATCAGCTCCTACATGAAAATTGGGACGGTTATTGCGCTCGTGGTGGGAGTGTTCATCGTCGCTCCCGAACTCAAGATGCCCGCGGTCACCGAATTCATCCACGGCGGCGGACCGATCATTCCGGGCAAAGTCTATCCTTTTGTGTTTATCACCATTGCGTGCGGCGCAATTTCGGGCTTCCATTCGCTTGTCTCTTCAGGGACGACGCCCAAAATGCTGAACAGAGAGACCGATGCGCGGATGATCGGCTACGGGGCAATGCTGATCGAGGGGCTTGTGGGCGTGATAGCGTTGAT
>JBBTCR010000347.1:0-5524 GCA_038043105.1 Bacteroidota bacterium | reverse complement strand
CACGGGTTGTCAATTGCGCCGCGTCCGATCATCACACCATCACATCCCGTCTCGTCGAAGATCTGCTTGATCTTTTCCGGCGTCATCATCCCGCCGTTGACAAAAATCGGGATTGAAACGGCCGATTTCACCTCAGGAATCCTCGAGAAATCCGGCTCGCCTTTATGGCCCTGTGCGCGTGTTCGGCAATGCACGGTCAACGCGCTTACGCCGGTCTGCTCCAACATTCTCGCGACATCCACGATGCGAATGCTCTCCGCATCCCAACCGAGCCGCGTCTTGACCGTCACCGGCAGCTTCACCGTATTGATGACACGCGAGACGATCTTCTCCATCCGTGGGAGATCTCTCAGCAATCCCGCACCCGCACCGCGCAGCGCAACGTCTCTCACCCAACATCCACAGTTGATGTCAATGAGATCAGGACCATACGATTCGGCAATCCGCGCGGCGCTCTCCATCGGAGTCTCCTCGCCGCCGTAGAGCTGAATCCCAAATGGACGCTCCTCTTCGAGGAACATCATTTTGTTTTTTGCCTTGACGGAATCGCGGATGAGACCTTCGGAGTTCACAAACTCAGTGTAGACGATATCCGCTCCGAGCCTGCGGCAGATGACCCGAAAGGCTACGTCGGTCACGTCCTCCATCGGCGCGAGCACGATGGGTTTGTCTATGTCAATCTTGCCGATCCGCATTGGAGATCTATGTTAAATTTGCTTGCTGCGTCCGGTTGAATCAGTCTCGAAGCTCGCTATGATCCATCCCAATCCGATGAGGACCAGGAGAATGGGCCAGTAGAGCCGCAGCGAGAAATGAAAGTCTAAGTAGCCGAGGTTCTTCGCGAGCAAGATCACACCGACAACTATAAAAACCAGCCCCCAGTAGATTTCTGAAAACCTATTTCGACGCATAGTGTATTCCCGGCATTCTAGCGTGCCTCGATCTTCCCGACAATGGCATCCGTCATTTCGGTTGTTCCGACGAACTGATCGGGATTGAGATCCTTCGTCACGTTCCTGCCCTCTTTGACGACCTCGGCAATTGCCCTCTGGATCCTCGACGCCGCGTCTGATTCACCGAGGTGATCGAGCAACATCGCTCCCGCCAGAGCAAGAGCGCACGGGTTTGCGAGATTCTTGCCCGCAATGTCCGGCGCACTGCCATGGACTGCTTCAAAGATCGCAGCGTCATAGCCGATGTTGGCGCCTGGCGCCATTCCTAATCCTCCGACCAGCCCAGAGCACAAGTCGGAGAGTATGTCGCCGAAGAGATTCGTCGTGACGATCACGTCAAATTGCTGCGGGTTGAGAACCAACTGCATCGCCATATTATCGATAATTCGGTCGTTGCACTCGATCTCAGGGAACTCGCGAGCGACGTTCTTCCCCACATCGAGGAACAGCCCCCCCGTGTATTTCAGAATATTCGCCTTGTGAACGATTGTCACCCTTCTGCGATGGTGTTTACGTGCATATTCAAACGCCGCCCTGACGATTCGTTCGCATCCTGAGCGAGTGACGACGCCGATTGTCTCCGCAGCGCTCTTCTTGGCATCGATATAATGTTCAATACCAGAGTAGAACTCTTCTATATTCTCCCGGAATACGACAAGATCGACATCCTTAAAGTGGGACTTCAACCCCTCCATCGACTTTGCGGGTCGCAGGTTAATATACAAATCGAATTCCTTCCGGAGAGCCACGTTGATACTTCGGAAGCCTGTGCCGACAGGTGTGGTGAGAGGTCCCTTGAGCGCAACTCTGTTCTTTGAAATGGAATCCAGCACTTGCTGAGGTAAAGGATCCTTGTACTTCTCCATGGCAGGGATACCAGCGTCGTGCACGTCCCACGAGATTTGGACGCCGGTCGCCGCAATGATCCCTCTTGTGGATTCAGAGATACTTGGACCTATACCATCGCCCGGTATGAGAGTTACCTGATACAACTTCAAGTTCCAATTGAATGATTAGTCGAGTGAGCTTCGTGCAATAACATCGACAATATACGAAATACGCGAAGGAGTTACAAGGGATTGACAAACGCTGATTGCGGAATGCGAATTGCGGACTGGAGACTGCAGTTGTGTCGTTACAGGAGAGATACAGAGACTGAGCAGAAGCGTGCAGAATATGCGGCGTGAGTGTTCGTCACTGGGATCGTACTTTACGAAATCAGAGATCTAGATTGCGTAGAAGCTTCTGTCCAGACTCCGATACTGAATGGCTTCTCCCAGATGCTCTGGTCTGATCCTTTCGCTGCCAGCAAGATCAGCGATTGTCCGAGCGACTTTCAGGATGCGATCGTACGCTCGGGCTGAGAGCCCCAGCTTGTTCATTGCGTTCTTGAGCAAATCAGCTCCCTGCGCATCGATTTCACAGAACTCCTTGATTTCGCTTGAACCCATATCGGCATTGCAGAAAAAGCCTTTGCGGCCAGCGAACCTCTTCGCCTGCATCTCTCTCGCTATCACGACCCGCTCCCGAATAGCGGAGGACGGCTCCCCCGTTCTCTTCGAGGCCAGCTCGCCGTATTTCACAGCCGGTACTTCAACGTGAATATCGATCCGATCCAGCAACGGACCCGAAATCTTCCCCACATATTTTTGGATCTGTGGCGGTGTACACGTGCAATCCTGGTTTGGGTTTCCGAAATTCCCACAGGGGCAGGGGTTCATCGCACACACGAGCATGAAGTTCGCTGGATACTCAACGGACATCTTTGAGCGGCTGACCGTAACCCTTGAATCCTCAAGAGGTTGACGCATTACTTCTAATACATTACGTGCAAATTGGGGAAGCTCATCCAGGAAGAGTACTCCGTGATGAGCAAGCGAAATCTCGCCCGGCCTCGGGATGGTTCCTCCCCCAACCAAAGCAGCATCGGAGATCGTATGGTGTGGAGAACGGAACGGACGCCTCGAAACAAGCGCGGTATCCGGCGGCAAGAGCCCAGCGACAGAGTGGATTTTCGTCGTTTCGAGCGATTCCTCGAACCTCATTGGCGGTAGGATAGTCGGCAGACGTTTGGCCAGCATGGTTTTTCCTGATCCCGGCGGTCCGATGAGCAGAATATTATGGCCTCCCGCAGCCGCAACCTCGAGAGATCGCTTGACGCTTTCCTGTCCCTTCACGTCCGCAAAATCCAGTGTGTAGTGTTGATCGACGGCAAACATTGCGCGCACGTCTACGCGGAACGGCTTCAGCAGTTGATATTCAGTTCGAAGGAAGTCAACGGTCTCACGGAGCGATCCCATGGGATAAACTTCGAGACCTTCGACCATCGCCGCCTCCTGTGCGTTTTCCTTCGGGAGGATTACTCCGCGAAATCCCTTTACCTTCGCTTCGGTTGCAACGACAAGGGCGCCGTGGATTGCACGCAACGAGCCGTCGAGCGCCAGCTCGCCGAGGATCAGAAAGTCGCTCAGGATCGGCGAATCGAGTTGTCCCGAGCTTGCAAGAATTCCCAGCGCAATGGGGAGGTCGTAGGCCGAACCTTCCTTCTTTACATCCGCGGGCGCCAGGTTGACGGTAATACGTTGACCGGGAAAACGATATTCGGAGTTCTTGATGGCCGAGAAGACCCTGTGATAGCTTTCCTTCACAGCATTGTCCGGCAGGCCGACGATGTAAAATCGCGGGACGGTCGACTCGACATTCGTTTCGACTCGAACCAGGTAGGCGTTGACGCCAAATGTCGCGGCGCTAGTGATCTGTGAGAGCATTGAAATCTATGAAAATCTGTCGTCGTCTGCTCGTGGGACCGATCGTACCTTTTTAGAGGCGCGGTCGAAAACCATTCTCAACCGCCAAAACGCGAAGAGCGCCAAGCAATACAGTTTAATTTTCTTGGCGATCTTAGCGGTAAGATTTTGATCAGTGGCTTTTCGACTGATCTTCTAAGAAAAACGGTTCTTGAGCACATTCTCTTCAAATGATTCCGAGGTCGGCCTCGCGATCACGAACAACACGAGAAGAAGTGTGACAAAAACAAGAAAGGTATAGTCGCCGGTGAGAAGGTAAAAACCGATGTTGGCGGTGCTGGCCGCTTCCAGCATAGCGAGCCTCAGAGTGACAGCCGAGAGATAGACCCGCCAACGAGAATTGGAGTCGGTGTACTGCGATATTGCTTGAACTCGATTAACGTAGAGAAAGAAACCGGCAGCAGACCCGCCTGAACGGCTCGCCCCGAATTCTTCGGGGCGAAGTCGGGCAGGTCCGGCGACCGTCAGCAACGCTGCCACAATGAGCAGTACATCGCCCGGTGCTGCATAGGTCTGGAAACCCCGTGAGTGCAAAAAGGAGACGACACCGAGAAAGATCCCTTGACCGGCGAGTAGGGCCAGGAAAATGATGAGGAGAATCCTTTTTGCTTGTTCGAGCTGTTGTGGGTTGTTCAGGTTCACGTCGCTGCCGATTATCCGACTATTCGTATCAACGGTGGTTTCGAAGAAACTCCAGGCGATCCTTCAACTCCTCAGTTGACTTCAGCAATTTGTCTTTGCCGAAAACCGCCTCTTCCTGGCTCGTGAAGACAAGCTCATACTCATTGCTCATCACGATCGCCTCTTCGGGACACACTTCTTCGCAGAAGCCACAAAAGATACAGCGGACCATATTGATTTCGAACTTGATCGGATAGCGCTCCTTTTCAAGCTCCGTTTCGGAAGCCTGCACTTCGATTGCAAGGGCTGGACAGACACGAGAGCATAACCCACAAGCCACGCAGCGCTCCACTCCATTTTCCTGAACAAGGACAGGTCGGCCCCGGAACGAGGGTTCCGGCTTGAAGCGCTCCTCCGGATAGCTGTACGTAAACGTCGGCTTGAAGATCTGGCTGATCGTGAGGCGAAGACCTTTGAAGATCTCAGGGATGTAAGCTTTTTGCCAAATCGTGAGATTCTTTTCCCGAATCATTTTCCCGTTAGAAACCATGAAGCTCTTTTCTCCTTCAAACTAGATCACAAGCAGCACCAAGCCGGTTACAAGCACGTTGGCAATGGTCAGAGGCAACATCACCTTCCAGCCGAGTCTCATCAATTGATCGTAGCGGAATCTTGGGATCGTCCAGCGAACGAGCATAAAGAACAGAATCACGAGAAGCAACTTGACACAAAACGTCAAGACCTGCAGGATGCTCAACGTGAAGGCTGGGAGTCCAAGGCCTTCTACGTAAGGAAGATGCCAGCCGCCGAGGAACAGCGTCGTAATCACGGCGCTCGCCGTAATAACGTTAGCATACTCTGCCAGCATGAAGAGGCCCCATTTCAGTCCTGAGTACTCCGTATGGTACCCCCCCACTAGCTCAGGCTCGGCTTCTGGAAGATCAAAAGGCAGCCTATTCGTCTCAGCAAATGCCGCAACCACAAACGTAATGCAGGCCACCGGCTGCAGGAAGATGTTCCACGCCGGCAACCAGCCACCCAGGTAGCGAGCCTGATGTAAAACGATCTGGTCCAGCCTGAGAGTTCCGGAGATCATCAGGACGCCAATGACCGAAAGCCCCATCGAAAGCTCGTAGCTAATCA
>JBBTCR010000346.1:0-2205 GCA_038043105.1 Bacteroidota bacterium | reverse complement strand
TCGCTCCGAATCGTCAATCACTGCCCACCCGTCTCTCGACAATAAGCCAGGCTCGAGCGCTGTGGCGCCCTTTACGCCGTCGAGCGTGCGGATTGTTCCTTTGAGGTTTCCCCTATCTTGCAGCCCCGGATGCCACGTCACGGTCCGTCCGTTGAGGTTGAGAGTGATTTCGAGATTGTCCTGTCCGAACTTCCCGCTTCCCATCTTGTATCGAAGTGTCAACTTCTCAGTCCGAAGGACAATCCATCCTCCATCTTCGCTCTTCTGGAATGTCGGGACAGGCAGACTTCGATTGGTGAAGACAAGCGACGCTCGGTCTTCAAACGTCGCGTTTTCAGACCACTCCATTCGGATCAGCTGAGGTGTAAGGATGGTGAACCGGGCATCTCCCGAGGTGACAACCGCCTTCGGGTCGGCGATTGGATTGTTGATTTGGCAGACCGAAAGGAAGATCGGAGTGCACAAGAGAGTACCAAGGAGGAGAAGAGATCGCAAATACTTGGGATGCATAGGTCTTGGCCAAGTTCAGTGTAGTGGAGAGAAAGAAAGCGGGATTGCAGTGTGTAAAGCTACCAAGCGAATGGATGAAAATCAATTCGTTCCGTCTCGTTCTTGCGGACGCACCGCCGAGCAGAAGACACCGAGGGGAATTCCAGTCTGAGTAGAATTCGAGCGTGAGGCGATTGGAGCCAGCCGACGCGGAGTCTACTGGAAGTCGCCGGCATATGTCCAGTTCTGCAGCTTGCCGTCGGCGCCGATCAGAACTTGAACGGTGTTGGAGGGATCTTGTGCGGATACTGCTTGAATGATCAGCGAGTTGACCGAGGCATTGAGTATCGTGTATGTGGCGTTTCCGTTGGTCGCCATCACTGTCGGGATAGAGTATGTGGAATAATCACCCTGGCCCCCACCCATTGATCGAAGCATTCCGCGAAACGCGTACGCATGCGCAGCCAGCTCATTCAGATCACTGATAATGGAGTCACGGTTGAAGGACGCGACCTGCGCATTGAACATGGTGATCCCCGCGGCAATCGCGATGCCAAGGAGAATCACGCCGAGGATAATGAATAAGAGTTGCTGAGTGCCCATACGTCGCTTCCGATGGTGATTTCAGATTCTTTCTGAAATCTGGATTGAAGCATCCCGATAGGCTAAATCTTCAACTTTTGTGCCTACTCTTCCTCAACGCGTCTTTCCCACAAATCTTAGCTAGAACTCGAGATCGAGAATATCGGTAGACCGCCAGCTCGGTGAATATTACCGAAACAAGAAATTCTTACCCATCCGGCAGTTAGGTGTGCGATTCCTACTGGCCAATGATTTTTGCATAGCTGGCCGGGTCTGTGGCCCCTTCGGTGGAAATCAGAAGAACGCGTGTTGAGCCCCCGATCTCGTAGCGAGAACGGAACTGAGCGGCGAGGTCGCTTTCAACCAGCTCGATCAAGCCTCCTAAGCCAGCCGCTCCCGTTTCTCCGACAACAATGCCTTCAGCCGCGAGCAATCGCGTCGCCTCCAACGCGCGGTCATCAGGGATGGTTAAGAAGCAATTGATCCCACGACGGAGTATCGGGAGTGAGAAAGAGGACATCGTACCGCAATTCAATCCCGACATAATCGAATGCTGCTCACCGGGTAAGTGCACGATTCTGCCAGACTTGACTGATGCGAGGACGCATGCTGCATCGTCCGGCTCGACACCCACGATGACAGGTTGCTCGTTCAACCCTTCTCGCCGATAGTGCTGCACAACGGCATGGGCGAAGGAACCGACGCCCATCTGCACCAGAACGAGTGTCGGAGCTCGCTCTCCATGTTGAGACAAAACCTCATCAATCTCCCACAACAAGGTCGAGTATCCTTCTACTGTCCATCGCGGAACTGTTTCATATCCTTCCCATGCTGTGTCTTGTATGAGCATTGCGCCTGCATCCATTTCTTTCGCAGCATGGGCAACCGCCTCGTCATACGTCCCGCCGACGACAACCGTTGCCCCTTCGGACTCGATTGCCTGGATGCGTGCAGCTGCGGAGCCCTTCGGCATGTAGATATGCGCATCGAGTCCCAGCAGTTTCGCCATCCGCGCGATGGCCCGGCCGTGATTCCCATCGGTCGCACATGTGATCGTGATCGGCCGATACGGCTCGAGCGCCCCCTTGAACTCCTCGATCGTCGACCACCGGCTCACCGCACCCCCAAAGCGTT
>JBBTCR010000345.1:0-8793 GCA_038043105.1 Bacteroidota bacterium | reverse complement strand
AAAGGGCAATATGAAATCAGCTTGATCTGGCAGCTCCGTAGGAGCGGAATGTTTATGGATTCTCCAAACCAAGATTGATCGAGCCCCAGTCCCAAAGGGATCCCCGCCCGACTACGTCGTTCGGGCGGGCCGTACAGCGGTACGGGGCGGTATGTCATCCCGTCAAGGAATCTGAACCATCTTGATGAGATGGAAAAGACTTCTGTAATCGCCATAAGGGTCGAGTTAGATTGCTAGTGATGACAGGAAGGGCGTTCACGCTTTTCTGCTCTCCCGTAGATGTCCGACTTCTCACTTGAATGCTGAGGTAGAAGTCGGACATCTTACTTAGGTTTCCTCCGGTGAAGGCAGGTTCTTGTACCACGTGAAATACAGTACCACGGCTGTCGTCAAGCAGATCCCAAGCCACAAGAGCGCTTGAGACCAATTTCTCAAAAACATATACCAAGGAACGATGCCGAGACAGAGCTGAAAGAGCGACGCAATAAGTGCATTCAGGATGTCGATTCGGGGCATCTTATCGTTTGGCGGAACAAGGCCCCGCCGTTCCGCTTCCAATCGGACCGGCTTCCAGAATCCGAACGGTCGAACTCGCGAGTAGAACTGAACGAGCGTCTCCATATCGGCGGGCTTGCTCAGGAACGTCGCGATCATGGTGAGCACGAATGACGCGACCATCGTGAACCCAACTGCCGTAGGAACCGGCCACGATGTAAACACCAACTTCTGGATGACCGCAATGCATCCCGTTCCTATCATGCTCCACACAAAAGCCTTTGAGCCAAATCGCCACCAATGCCACCTCATGGTTCCGGGGAGGAGAATCATCGTCAGAACGACGAAGATCATCAGCTCCCAGATGGAGACGATCTCGCTATAGAGGAAGCTGAAGGAGAATCCCAAGAGCACGGCGCCGACAGAGGCGACCATGCCGAGTCGGACGAGCCGCCGTTCGTCAAGATTTTTCGTGAAGTAGCGCTTGAGAAAATCATTGATGATGACAGAGCTTGTTACGTTGATCATGGCGCTGATCGTCGACATCAAGGCTGCGAGCAGCACCGCCATAAAAAGTCCAGCCAGACCCACCGGAAGTTTCTTCACGACGAGAGGCATGATTTTCTCGGCATCGAAGTCAGCCGTGGAACCGAGATAGTAGATTCCGAGGAACATGAACGAACCGGCGATGAACCATCGCAACATATGGCCGACCGTCCACATACCGGCGGCAAGCGAGGCCTCCCGTGGACTCCTGGTCGTCAGGAAGAACGCGAAGTCCCATACCACAGGTCCCGCGAGCAGCTTGAACACGAGCCATGTGAGTCCAGCGAGAAGAATGGGTCCGAGCCAGAAGTAGTGTTGATGACTCTCCGGAGTCTGCTGAAGGAAGTTTTGCCACAGGCTCCAGGTTGGCGTGAGCGAACTCCATTCAGGATCCTTCAAGGCGAGGAATGCTGTTCCCTCCGGAATCTGAAACACCATCACGGTGAGGATGACAGCGCCGATCGCAATGAGCGTGGTCTGAAACATATCAGTCAGTATTACACCAAAAAATCCGCCAACGGTTACGTAAATGCCCACCACGGCAAAGACAATGAATGTCGATTGCGCCCGGCCGAGAGGGAGGAATTCTTCTGCGAACTTTCCTGTTCCTACGGCGAGGTACATCAGATTGAAAACCATCAGCACCAGCAGAAATGTTGCTGTTGCGAGGCGGACATATTCTGCCTCACGCGTCTTGCCGAAGCGTGTTTCGTTCCACTCCGCGAGGGTCATCACGCCGGAGCGGCGGATGTATTTCGCCTGAAATGCCATGTAGAAGGCCATCATGAAAAAGCCCCAGAAGATGTGGATGACCCAGACTGATTTCAGGCCGACGTAGAACATCACGCCGATGATGACCATCGTGCCGCCGATGTCAATGTAGCTTGAACATCCCGAGAGCCCCAGCATCCACCAGCGAATGCTGCGGTCGGCGAGAAAATAGGAATCGAGCCTCTTTAACGCGCGCGTCTTCATCAGAAAACCCAGTGCGACCGTGGCAAGCATATAGATTGCAATGATCGTGAGGTCAATCGGGTGAAGATCCATCGTGATGCCCTCAGTAACGGAAGAATGAGAGAGGAGTGAGAGTCATGCTCCTTCAGCGTAGGGGTTGCGGTTCAGAGCATTGTTCGTCGTTGCGGACACGCCAATGTAGAAAGTAGTCGCGCGAGATTCAAGCGTGGACCTTAGGGGAACGGGGGTACCGCTGGCCTCGTTACGCTTCCCTCAATAATGGCGTTTTTACAAATGGACAGAAGGCCATTGCGGAAGTGTGAGTTCTTCAGTACTTTCTCGCTGAGGTTCGAAGATGACAAGCCGAGAACGCATACGCCGCATCATCAGTGGTGAACCTGCCGATCGCTGTGGGTTCTGGCTGGGAAATCCACATGACGACACGCTCCCGATCTACCACCGGTACTTCGGAACGTCCACTCTCGAGGGGCTGCAGCGAAAAGTCGGTGACGACTTCCGGTGGATCACGCCTCTCTATATCAAATCCATCTACAGACATCCCAAAGGGAAAGGAATCTTCGATCTCTGGCGGTACAAGAAATCACTGGGCGAAGCCGGGCCGCTCGCCGAATGCGAGAACACTGCTGAGATAGAGGAGGCGTATGAATGGCCAAGTCTGGAGTACCTGGACTTTGCGGAGTGCATCGAGCTCCTGCGCGATGCTGACGGCTACTACCGTGCGAGCGGCTTCTGGACGCCGTTTTTCCATGATATCATGGATCTGTTCGGCATGGAAGCGTATATGACGAAGATGTACACGCACCCGGAGGTTATTCACGCGGCAACGGACCGCGTCTGCCAATTCTACTTCGATGCAAACGAGCTCTTGTATACGGAAGCAGGTGACTTAATCGACGGATTCTTCTTTGGCAATGATTTCGGAACGCAGCGGGATCTCATTCTCGCGCCGGAGTTGTTCGACGAGTTTGTCTATCCGTGGTTCTGCAAATTCACCGATCAAGCTCACCGTCACGGTTATCAGGTGATTCTGCATTCGTGCGGGTCGATCCACAGGGTGATCAACCGACTCATCGATGCGGGTGTCGAATGTCTGCATCCCTTGCAGGCCAAGGCCTACAATATGGATGCGGAGACGCTTGCCCGTGACTTCAAGGGTCGAATTGCCTTCCTAGGCGGGATTGATACACAGGACCTGCTCGTCAACGCAGGTGCCAGCGAAGTGAAAGCAGAAGTGAGGCGGATCAAGAAGTTGCTCGGACCACAACTGATCGTGAGCCCGAGTCACGAGGCGCTCCTCCCAAACGTTCCTCCCGAAAATGTCGTCGCGATGGCCGAAGCAGCGCTGGAATAGCTTGGCTCACGCCGCCCTCTTCCTACTTCCATACTCACCTACTTCCATACTCACATACTCACATACTTACATACTTAAATACTTCCATACTTCCACGCTCACACCATCGATTTCCTCAGTTGTCTCTTCAGCTTGTGTATCTCGCCCCGGATTGACTCCAACTTCTTGTAGTCCTTCTTCTCGACGGCGGTTGCCCGTTCTCTCTTCAGCGCGTGGATCTTTGCTTTGACCTCCGTCTTGTTGATGCCGACGACATGGTGGTGAGGGATCTCGATCTCAAGCGCCTTGCAGAGTCGCGGTAGGAGCTGCTCTTTGTGCATCGTGCTGTGACCTTTCAGATCTTCATGCTCGATGCCGTCGGCGATCGCGCGGAGCTGGATTACGGTCATTTTGCTGAGCTGCTCGTATGTGTATGCCATAGTTGTTCCTCCGGTGACAATATTCTTCCAGATGAAGATGAACAAACGATATTAGGATTCTGGCTGAATTATACCAACAAGTGCCGAATTCCGCCAGCGTTTCACTCCACTCGTTTACACGCGCTGGTTGCTAGTGCTCTTGCCTCGGTCGGGCAAGCGATTGCGTCTTGATTAGGATGAGCGCTTGCTTGATCGATTGAATCCGGTCGGTTTGAATCCGGTCGGCTGGACGCTGTGGAGCGTATGTTCTGAGCTCCATCAACTCGAAGTCAAAGCGAAACCGAACGTCGCCGATTGTTACCTCTTGGTCAGGGAACGCTCTTGGAGCATACATATCGGGATAGACGGTCGCCAGCGGCGTATTGTCGACGTAGATATCGAAGCTTGTTACGCGATGCCCCGCGGGAGCCTTCTCTATTTGAGTTGCAACAGTGATCTCAAACGGCGGATCAGCGTTCACGTAGATGAGCGACGGAAAGCGGGTGTCGACGTTTCGTGAAGAAAAGTCCAATCTGAATTCTTGATTCCACCTGAACTCGCCGTGCTGCGCATGCCGCTCTGACTTTTGGGTGAGGATGGAAGCTACCTTTGAAGCAATCATGCTCAGGAGAACCGCCGGTTGGGTGGCAGAATATTCCGCAGAGGCTGTTCCAACGACCGTTCCGGAATCCACCGACAGAATCCTTACGTCTGCGCGAGCATGGTAGTTGCGTTTCATCACCGAGCCGGCGACGATGTGAGTTGCTCCGAGGAGCTTGCCGGCATTTAACAAAGCCGCCTCATTGAGCAAACCATCCTGCTGCAAGCCGACGCTGTCTGTAACACTCCTGGCCAGCTGCCACTCCAGAACCTCAAGTTGTGCAGACTCTGCAAGGATCGCTGAAAGCATCTGAGCGAAGTTGGGTGGGCGTTTTAGGGCGCGAGGATCCTCTCCACCGTACTTCATCCGAAGAACGGCGACCTTTGCGGCCCGCGCTTGTTGCGCCAAGGCCAGTTCGGCGTGTGCGTCTTGCCCCGTGCCTGAAAAGGTTGCTAGAGCGAGGCAACTGAGAACAGCACTGAGCTTCTTGTACAGCATATTCTTGTCCCCTAAAACCTCGACGGGAATGAAAAGCTCGTCGTTCCATCCAGGCTGACGAATCCAAGGCTGAATCCAGGTCTGACAGAAGGCTTATGGGATATTACCAAGAAGAATTCACATCCACCAGTCCGGTCGTTGGACAACCGGGGGTGCATCGATGAGTGAGGGGTGAAAGAGCGTGGGCCTTAACCTGTGACGATAGGATTCCGAGCGATTTCAGTTTTCTGGCGCCGGCCTTTGTCACTACGTGCTCCTTTTGGTTTCTCTCCACTAACCAGCCAAGCTCAAAGAGCCGCTCCGCGAGTAACGCCCCCAGATATGCTCCTGTGTGCTCGTAGTGGATTAATCCTTTTCGTTCGGTGCATGAGGTGACGATCTTTCGCTTTGTCGATCGGAGTCTCTCAGGATCGATGCCAAACCTCTCGAGTTCCTTCCATCCCTTTTCGGCAATCTGGTAATCCCGACCTCGCTTGCTCTTCTCGACCCATTGCTGATCAAGGAGAAATCTGAGGAGAGCTTCGCCCAGTTTGCCACCGAGATGGTCGTAGCAACGAGCAACAGTCTTTCGCTCGTTGTTTCGTTTCGGCCTCGTGGTCTGTTTGCCAGCTTCTGCGGTTTTTGTTGTGACTCGGACTCTCATTTCCGTAGCCCCGATCTGTATGCGACGAAAGAGAAGCGTGCCATCGGCCATCAGTCTACTCCTGTAGCTGTAGCTCAATGTAAGAGTAGCTCGAGCAATGATCGATGGACTCACATACGCAAACTCTCTCGCAATACGCTTCGCGAGCCGCACTGCGTTGAACAACGAGAGAAACGATGGAATGGAAGTGGCAAGAAGTCACATCAAGCCCAAACGGAGGACAGATCCGTCCATCCGAACAGCAAGCTGAACATCATCCTTCTCCGCGCCGTTTCGCTTCTTCAACCAAACCTACCAGTAGATCTCTTCTGTTGATCTGGCTCGATCGACCAGGCTGGCAGAATGAACATAGTGCGCAGGAGTGATGAGAGAACGTTGAATAGCAAACGCTTCTGCAAGTTTCAATGCTTCCTTCAAAGAGATTTTCGGTGGACCAATCGCCCGGGAATTCTTGCGCAGTGCTTCAGAAGGAGAGAGCTCCCGTGTTTCGCCGGCTGTTGCGACCGCGACACCGACATAGTGGTCCCTTTGACTGTCCGGTCTCACCCACCATAGTTCATAGTATTCCTGAGTCTTCTTGTTGCCCGAGCGCGTTGGCTTGATGGTCTTGGAAATCTTTTGCACTGAGGTGAGATAATATCCCGATGCTCTGACGTTGTTCTTCACCAGATGCTCCTCAGCAGCTATCAGTATGTGCTGAAGTGAGATCAGGCTCTCTTGCGCGTTAAGAACGCAAGGGCTCATCATGACCAAGGCGGCTGCGGTCCCGACAAAAAAAAGTCGGGATAAATAGAGCAGACGCAGTGGTGGAAGTGATTGGTGTGGATGCATTGCTTTAAAGCTCTCGATCGAAAGTGGAGCTTGAGAATCAACTGCACAGATGCTGGTACCTCTACCTCGCGGCCGAGGTCGTTGCAGGACAAACCAATGTAGGAAAGAGGGGACAAAAAGAAAAGAGGCGAAAAGAGGATTCGGTTTGCTCGTTAATCATTGCGAGCGGGCCGATGGACTCTTTACTAAAGCCCGGGCAAACACGCCTGAAGAGCCAGCAGATCATCCTCGCCCTGAGAAGCGGGTCTGTAATGACCCATGGCTCTCAGGGTGTTACCTCACAATCTCTCTCAGTGGCACACCATCAACATTAGCCGGATAGGAGATACGAAGGAATTTGGCAATTGTCGGCGCGATGTCGACGGTGTAGGTTTCGCGGGAAAACTCCTTACTCCTGAGCCCCTTTCCCCAGAAGACCATTGGCACATGCGTGTCATATCTGTAAGGTGAGCCGTGGGACGTTCCGGTTGGCCATGAAGTGAAGAGACAGTATTCACAACCGCGGAATAGGAAATCTTCGCCGCGCGGTGGGTAGTAACTGCGTTGGAAGTGTCTCAGGTAGGGGCGATTCGGAGTGTTCCTATTTGTCAACTCGCGTCGGAAATATACATCGACAACACCGTCAATCTTGAGCAATCCATCGCGGATTTTGCGTTCGAGTCTCAAACTATCGACTCCAACCTTCGCGGCCGCAGCATAGTTGAGGAAAGCATTCCATCGGATAATGGATTCATCGATGCCGATCTCTCGCTGAAGCGACCTGTCGAGCTCCTGAATCTTTGGGGCGACCTCGTTGTCAAAGGAAATTCTTTTTGCGGCTTTGTGCTGCACTTGCGCAAGGTGCTCGGGCAGTTCGAGAACGGCGTGATCCGCACTCAGAGCCACCAGAACATTGCCTGCTCCGACCTCCTCCTCCAAATAGGAAAAAAACTCACCCAGCCCGCGATCAAGTCTGAGAAGATGATCGTAAATCTCGTGGCTGTTCGGTCCGAACGAGTGACCGATGTAGTCGGTGCAGGAAAGGCTCACACAGAGCAGATCCGTTACGCCTCGCTGTCCAAGTTTCTCTGCGCGAAGGACTTCCTTCGCGAAATCGAGTATCAACAGATCGCCGTAGGTGCTCGTAAGTATTTGCTCTTTCTTCTTGTCAGGTTGAAATGTGTGTGGAAAGGCAGAGCTGCCGTTCCACTTCAATTCACCCTCCATCTCATCAGGTCCGAGACGGGTGTAGACTGAATCGGGCAGCAGTTTCGTCCAGGCGTCGGGAACATTCCTCTCAATCCATCCGGATGCATTGAATGCTTTCACGTAATCGGGGAGTTGGTGCGTGTAGTAATCCGATGTTACCATGTGTCCGGTGTTGCGGTCGTACCAAAACGCGTAGTCGGGGTGCCGGCCACCCATGAGAATCGCGGCGCGGTCCTTCGCCGATGCCGTTATGACCTTCGACTGTGGCGAGGCGGATTTGAGCCAGTCACCTAGACTCGTCACAACGAGATTTCGCGGAGAAACGCCGCCGCCTTCGCCTTCAACGGGCCCCGCAGTGCTATCTTGAACGCAATACACTTGTTTTCCAGTGGCTCGATCAATCCACTCGTTGGATGGAATTCCGTTGCGGCCGGGATACGACCCTGTCCCAAGTGCAGCGTGTCCGGGACCTGTTTGACTCGAGGCGTAGTTAAGATCGGCGTTCTTGAAGACGATGCCCTCCTTTAGGAGCTTCTTGAAACCGCCAGTGTATTCGATCGCGAATCGTTCCAGGTAGTCTGGCCTCATCTGATCGATCGAGATGAAAAGGACAAGCTTCGGCTTTTGCGCGGGCTGGGCGAGAAGAGTGACGCAAATGAGCAGGAGTGCGGTGGTGGGCAGTATTCTTCGCGATGTGCGCATCGGTAGTTGTTTGAATTGGTGAACGATCTACGGCGCGGGTTGCGAGATTCGTCGAACAGAAATGGTCGGGCAACCTGCCCGCCGGTGAGAGCCGCTTGAGGTCAGGCGGGTCTGGCCGACCTACAAATGGGCGGGATGCCGCCATTTACCGCGCGAGCAATTGATTTACCTTCTTCACTACATTCTCTACCGTAAATCCGTACTCCTTCATCAAGACTTCAAGTGGTGCAGAAGCTCCGAACTTCGTTATGCCCATAATCTCCCCGTATTCACCAACATACGTATGCCAGCCCATCGGGGAGCCTGCTTCGACAGCAAGACGTTTCTTGATTGAGGGAGGGAGCACAGAGTCTTTGTACTCTTTTGGTTGCCGCTCAAACATCTCCCACGACGGCATATTCACCACACGTGCAGCGACGCCTTCCTTGATGAGCTGCTCGTAGGCACTCATGACAAGCTGTACCTCCGAGCCTGTGCCAATCAGAATGACTGCGGGTTCTTTCGAGTTTTCCGACAGTATATAGGCGCCCCGAATTTTTTCACCAGATAACTCTGAAAAAACTGC
>JBBTCR010000344.1:0-4000 GCA_038043105.1 Bacteroidota bacterium | reverse complement strand
ATCCGTGTATTCGAAAAGAACAAGATTGGACAAAAGGGGAAGGACAACGGAGTCTTAATCGTTGTCGCAAAGGATGACCGACTCGTGCGTATTGATGTTGGTTACGGTCTCGAGCAAGTTTTGACGGACGCAGCAACGTCACAGATCGTCGAGCGCGAGATGAAGCCGTATTTCGAGGCAGAGAACTTCTATGCGGGACTCACATCAGGAGTCTCCTCAATCATAGCAGCCACGGCGGGAGAGTACACAGTGGAGCCGAGAGGGCAGAGCGCTCCGTTCATCAGCGGCATCTTGGCTCTGTTCTTCATCGTTTTCGTCCTGGTGATCTTCTTGCCGATGCTTGCCGCGAAACGGAGATATGTCATTCGTTCCAGCGGCTGGCTGTATAACTCAGGCTGGGGTTGGCCGTCGGGTGGTTCGGGCGGGGGTGGCTGGAGTGGTGGATCATCCGGTGGAGGTTGGAGCGGTGGAGGTGGGATGGCAGGCGGTGGTGGGGCAACGGGTCGCTGGTAAGAGAAGGCATCGGAGATTGGTGAGACGTTTATGCTGGTGTTGATGAATCAGGATGTTTCGAGAGAAGAGATTGACAAGGTCAAAGAGAAGATCCATGCTCTCGGGTACAGGGCACACGAGATCCCCGGTGCCCAACGGGTAGCCGTTGGGATAACCGGCAATCAGGGGAGAGTTGACCCTGATCTGTTTCTTAGTATGCCGGGTGTGCAGGACGCGGTTCCGGTTTCGAAGCCGTATAAGCTTGTGAGTAGGGAGGTGAAGGCGGAAAACACCGTGATTCGCGTGGGGAATGACGAGATCGGGGGCCGGGAGCTGGCGATCATAGCGGGTCCGTGCTCTGTTGAAAGCAGGGAGCAAATCCTTGAGATCGCAGAGATCTTACGAGAGATGGGTGTGAAGTTTTTGCGCGGAGGTGCGTTCAAACCCCGTACGTCGCCGTATTCGTTTCAGGGACTGAGGAGCAACGGCCTAGAATTGCTGCGCGAGGCTGCGGATCGGACCGGGATGTATATCGTTACAGAAGTGAAGGATACTGAAACGCTGGCAGTCGTATCCGAGTTCGCGGATGTCCTTCAGATCGGAGCGCGCAACATGTACAATTTCTCGCTGCTCGAGCGAGTTGGCGAGATGGACCATCCTGTCCTTCTGAAGAGAGGCCTTTCTGCGACTATTGAAGAGCTGCTCATGTCGGCAGAGTACATTGCCTCAAAAGGTAACTACAACATCATTCTGTGTGAACGAGGAATTCGCACGTTCGAAACCTACACGCGAAACACGCTCGATCTGAATGCAGTGCCAGTGATCAAGAAGTTGTCGCATCTTCCGATCATCGTCGATCCGAGTCACGGCACCGGTGCGTGGGACTTGGTTCTTCCGATGTCCCAAGCAGCAGTCGTTGCCGGCGCGGATGGGCTTCTGATCGAGGTCCATCAAGACCCGGAGGCCGCTCTTTCGGACGGCTTTCAGTCACTGAAACCAGAGAAGTTCAAATTACTTCTTGAACAGCTGCGAGCGCTGGCCCCATTTGTGCATCGAACAGTTCCGCACAACATGCGAGTCTCGGTGGCGTGAGATCGATCTCACCAACATATGGTCGCCGGAGTCGAGCGGCAGGACGGCGAACAATAAAAGGGCCACGGCGCAGCTCAGCGCTGCGGTCGGGGGATCTTTTTCTGACCACGGACGCCCTGCATCGTGCCTTCACGAAGTCCTCGGCTGCGATGTTGATCGTGGATAAGGTCGGGCACTGCGTCGAGGCGAATGAATCAATCATGAAGATGCTCGACCTTCGCCGGTCAGTGCTCCTGCGCAGGTCTCTCGATTCATTGTTCAAGGCGGAAAACTCCGTAGGGACGACTGGGCTGATGACGGAACTAGTGAAAAAAGGGTCGCTTCAGAGAATAGTTCGCTATGATGGTAAGGGGAAGTCCAGTGGATCACTGACGCTGAAGGGTACAAAGCTGACCGACGCATTTTTCCTGATTTCACTTAGTCCGAAGGAGGCTTTGGAACCAACAGACACGAGGCTTTGGAAGCTCGACAAGAGCACAATGATCATTCCGGAGTTCTTTCCCTTGCCGAGTGAAGATGAGGGGAAGGAATATCAGGCTCTCTTCCAGCACTCTCCGTACGGCATTTCCATTGTTCAGGAAGACAGGATCGTCCTTGCCAATCCTATGTTCTGCAAGCTGCTTGGATATCGGTCAAGTGAAGACGTCTTGGGGAAGGAAATCCGTCAGTTTCTGGACGAGGGCTCACGAATGTTCTTCTCGCTTATGGAGCACCGCGTGTTCCGTGGCGAAACGATCCCGTCGCGCTTCGAGATCCGCTTGCTTCGGGAGAATGGCTCTTCGATCGATGTGGAGACCTCCTTTGCGATCAGCTGGCATATGGGAGCGCCTGCGGTGAACCTCTCGGTCAACGATATCACCGATCGCAAGGAGCTTGAGAAGCGGCTGATGGACTCCGAAGGCCTTCTGCGGAATGTGATCAACTCGATGGTCGATGCGCTTGTCATCACAGATCTTCAGGGAAAAGTGCTGGATGTCAACGACGAATTCCAGCGCTTCACGGGGTTCACGCGACGTGAGGCCTTCGGATCGGAAATCCCCTACCCGTGGGTGCCGGAAGAAGACTTGCGCTCTTACATCAATTGGCTGGATAAGCTGAGGGTCAACAACGTCCTTCGCGATTTCGATATGACGTGGTTACGAAAGAATGGGGAGCGCGTCGCAGTCAGCCTTAATACAACACTCCTTCGCAATTCCTCGGGTGAGCCGGTGTTAATGGTGAACATCGCCCGCGACATCAGTGAACGCGAGGCATCACGGGCGGAATTGAGCCGGCAGGTTGGGCGACTGCAAGTCCTGTATGACCTCAGCAGCGCGCTGACCGAAACCTTCGACTCGCAAGAAATTGCCCGCATCACCTACCAGCAGATTGACAAGGTCATTCCCGTCGACGCATTTTTTATTGACCTCTATGATGAGCGCACGAAGCTGCTTCGACCCATCTTCAATATCGACGTGATCGACGACAAAGCGGTTGAAATGCCGGTTCGCTCGTCGCCGATTCCGATCGACAACACAATGGCGAGCTACAAGGTGATCGAGGGACGTAAGCCGCTGTTGGAGTTGAGAGAGATCGCCTTTGACAAGCCTGTCCATCTTCCGTTCGGGAACACGGACCGGGCGACCGCATCGCTGATGTTCGTGCCGATGTTTTCCAAGGACCGAACAATCGGTATCCTCTCTGTGCAATCCTACACACCGAACATGTATTCAGCGGATCAGCTTGCGCTGCTCCAGAGCATTGCAAACGTTGTAGGGATCGCCATCGAAAAGGCAAATCTGTACCAGGAAACGATCAAAAAGTCGGGGGAGATAGAGGCCCGTAACAAGGAGCTCGACGATTTCACCTATGTCGTTTCCCATGACCTTAAGGAACCGCTGATCAGTGTCGAAGGGTATGCGAAAATGATCAAGCATGAGTACCTGCATCTCTTCGACGACGTGGGAAAGGACTACCTCCAGTCCGTTGTCGATTCGTCTTCTCATATGAAAAAGCTCATCGACGAGCTGCTCCTTCTCAGTCGCATCGGCAAGCTCGCCGAGAAGAAAAGTCAGGTCGATCTCTCAACACTCATTGCCGAAGTCCTGGAAGAGCTTCAGTTCTCCATTCGAGAGCGAAAGGCAGAGATCATCCTCAGGAAAGATATGCCAAACATCATTGGCGTTGACACGCACTTGCGCATCGTGTTCCGCAACCTTATTTCGAACGCTTTGAAATTTTGCGACAAGGCCCTTCCCCAGATCGAGATTGGTGCAACAGTGGACTCGTACTCCACGACGGTTTTTGTTCGAGACAACGGAATCGGGATTGACGAGGCGTACTTCAACAAGATCTTCATGATTTTTCAGCGCCTCCACAGAAAAGACGAGTATGAAGGGGCAGGAGCTGGACTGGCCATCGTGAAGAAAATCATCGA
>JBBTCR010000343.1:0-2926 GCA_038043105.1 Bacteroidota bacterium | reverse complement strand
GCCGCAACTCCCGCCTGACGCTCGGGCGAATCGACCCGCCTCTTGATGTACTCAGCCAGCGAGACTACTTGCACGACGCCGCCATTCTTTTTCAGTGCTCGAAGCGTTTCGTCATCCACATTCCGCGCGTGCTCGTTGACCGCGCTTGCCCCGGAATGCGATGCAATGATAGGAGCTTTGGAGAGAGCCAGGACAGCAAGCGACGCTTTCTTCGAAGCGTGAGAGATATCAATCATCATCCCCAGCCTGTTCATGTCCCTCACCACCTGCTTGCCGAACTCGCTGAGTCCCCCGTGCTCCTCCTGCGGCCCATCTTCACGAGGCGTGGAGGAGTCACAGATTTGATTGTGCCCGCTGTGGATTAGCGTGATGTACCGTGCGCCTCTGTCATAGAATTCTTTCAGTCGTCCCAGATCTGTTCCGACCGGGTAGCCGTTTTCCATGCCAATACATGCGACAAGCTTTCCGCTTGCGTTGATGCGCAAAACATCGTCGGGCGTCAAGGCGATGTCGATTTGGTCGGGATACCTGGTTGGGAGGCGATGGATGGCGTCGAAGCGTCCGATGGCGGTTTTGTAGGCAGCTTCGAACGATTCCGCGGATCGATCGCCCGTACCCGTAAAGACGACGAAGAATTCAACGTCCAGTCCGCCGTTGCGCATCTTCGGAAGGGAGATCTGGCGTCTGTTCTCAGGGCTCCCCACATCATCTTTTTCCGTTGCGAAGTCTGCGGAGATATCGTCGTGCGTATCAATCGTCAATGTCCGTTCGTGAATTCCCTTTGCCAGAGCAACGAGCTCCTCCTGCGACAGATCCCTAGCTTGATGCTGCTGCGTGCTCAGGAAAGAGCAACTCGAACAAAAGACCAGGAAAATGAATGGAAGGAAGGATGGAAGTATGGAGGAGCAAGTAATAAGTATCTGAGTATCTGAGTATGTGAGTATGTGAGTGCGGGGATGTTGGGATTTCATAGGCGGTCGCTCCATGGATGATCGTGTTGGTCTAGGAGGATGTGAATTCCTGGATCATGAACGGACATCGTCTTCGGAAGTTTCTGGTGAATTAAGAAGCACTGAGAAGATTCCCGAAATCTCCTGAGAGACTCCCGGAATTTCCCGCCCATCCCGCCACAAAACAGCGGGACACAAAAAGCGTGAAAGCAAGGCGGGCAAACATAATTCCGGGAGTCTTCCCTGACGAAGATTTCGAGGATCTACTTGATGAGCGGCTTTCCGCTCAACGGTGGATCAATCTTGCTCAGATCAACTCCCAGCCGCGCGAGAATCGTCGGTGTGATGTCTGCCCTTGATCCATTCCTCCTCACGTGCGCATCGTTCGTAGCGAGAAAGACGTACGGCGCGGAACGATGGGTTGTCATCCCCTCATCGAATCCGTGGTCGGCGGTTATGTAGGTGAGCGTGCCGTCGTAGAGTCCAAGGCCCTTGAGCTTCTGAACAATCTTGCCCGTGAATGTATCGCACGAGATCAACGCGTCGTTGTACTCTTTGGAATTCTCTCCGAAGCGGTGACCGTTATGATCCACCTCCGCAAAGTGGACAAACAAAAAGAATCGCTTGTCTCTGTACTTCTCCAGCAGCTCCAGAGTCTTTTCGCCCACCTTCGCATTCTCCATCAGGCCGTTGAGGAAGAGGTCCATGCCGTCCTTTGAATTGTAATACGGCTTGCCAGGGATGTCGACATACATCGTGTCCCCTTCTTCCACGATCTTTCCTCCGATGTATTTTCCCTCACGCAACAGTTGCCGCTCAGCTCGCGCTGCCCTTCGCGGTCGCTGCGCTCGCCGGAGGGCTTGGATTTCCGACGCTCTCTTGGGGTCGAGTTGAATCCGTGCCGGCGGATCGGCATCGACGTGGCCTTTCTTCCCGATGACCGCAACGGCGACGAACTCCGGCCCAAAAAATTGCTTAAGCCGCTCGCCGATCGTGTATCCCTTCGGAATCGGCTGATAGCGACCGTTGCTGTAAACGCCCGTGATTTCGGGATCATAGCCGGTCAGGATCTGCGTCCAACCCGCCTTGGTGTCCGTCGTTCCCTTGATGTCAATCTCGACCACGATTCCTTCCGAAATCAGTTGTTTCAGATTCGGCAGCTCCCCCCGTTCGAGAGACTCATTCACATGGTTCCGTTGTGCGCCATCCCAGCCGATGAGAACCACGTTTCTTGGCCAGTCGAGAGGTTGTTGTGGCGATGATGAGCCGAACGCCCACAATACAAGCGCAAGCACGATCATGATGTTTAGGATTCTCTGCATACGATTCCCTTCTCATTTTGCATGGTTTTCCTGAAAATTTTTGGTATAATCTTCGTCACTCGGTAGTTGTCCTTAATTCGCAGCTGCTCACCCGTCAATGCCAAGAGATTATGAGCCCAATCGTTCTCAAACTTGATATGGTACAAACCCTCGGTTTGTCATGATTTCCTATTAACTCATCCCATCATCACATTTCGGAGACCTATGACAGCTAAATCTCTGTCTGAAAAAAAGTCGACGCCGCTCCACACAAAAATCCTGCTCGCGCTCGTGCTGGGCGCTACGGCAGGCATCGCAACAAACCTCATTGTAGGCGCCGAAAACATTCAAGGATTCGTTGCCAACTTCACAGAGCCCATCGGGCGCATGTGGCTCGGCGCCTTGATTATGGTCGTCATTCCCCTCATTATCTCGACGCTGTCCCTCGGAGTTGTGGGCCTGGGCGACCTCAAGACCCTGGGACGAATCGGACTTATCACGATTCTAGGGTTCTTGTTCCTCACAACGCTTTCGACTGCTTTGGGTTTGACGGTGATGAATGTTTTCCAACCTGGCGCGGGACTGGATCCGGCCGTGAAAGACAAACTCATGGAACTCTACAAAGGCGAGGCAAAGGGTGCTATGGGGCTGGGACGCGGAGGATTCGGGGTCGAC
>JBBTCR010000342.1:0-4828 GCA_038043105.1 Bacteroidota bacterium | reverse complement strand
AAGAGCGGTCCAATCGCGCTGCGCTACCCGCGGGGAAATGCTCTCGGACTTCCGCTGCGCAAGGAATTTCAAAAGCTTGAGATCGGTAAGGCGGAGACTCTCCGGACCGGCAAGGATGTTGCGATACTTGCGATCGGCAACGTGGTGCCGAACGCACTCCAAGGTGCGGAGATACTTGCGAAGGAAGGAATCGATGCAGAAGTTATCAATATGCGTTTTGTAAAGCCGATTGACGATGCGGTGATCAAATCTGTTGCCTCAAGGATTGATTGCTTCATAACCGTTGAAGACAATGTGGTCCAAGGTGGGTTTGGCTCCGCGGTCCTCGAGTCGTTGAGCCGGCAGGGTGTTGCGAATGTCTCGGTGAAGCTCCACGGCCTTCCGGACGACTTCGTTGAGCACGGTACACCGTCTGAGCTTCATCAGATGCTGAAGCTTGATCCCCGCGGCATTGCTGACACTGTCAAAGAGTTTCTTTCCTCACGTCAGAGCAAAGCAGCGCTCGAGTTGATTAGATCATAAACACCGTTCATCCGCAGATGCAAAAAGCTCGTATCGCCGTCATCGGACTTGGAACCGTCGGTCAGACCGTCCATCTTCCCATTCTCTCCAAATTCCCTGATGCCGAAGTCGTTGCCGTGTGCGATCTCGAGGCTTCGAAAGCAGAATTTGTGGCTAAGAAGTACGATATCCCACACTACTATACTGACCTCGAGGAGATGCTGAAGGTCGAAGAAGATATCGTCGGCGTCGATATCTGCACGTCAACCTTCACGCATCGTGACGTAGCGATCGCTGCACTGGAGGCAAAAAAACATGTTCTCGTCGAAAAGCCATTGGCCCGCACGCAAAAGGAGGCGCTCGAGATCCTTAATGCGGGGAAAAAGAACCAGCGCAAGATCATGGTCGGGATGAATAATCGCTTTCGACCCGATGCGATGATTTTGAAAAGCATGATTCAAGGCGGTGAGCTCGGGAAAATCTACTACGCGAAAGCCGGCTGGTTGCGAAAGCTGAAAACAGCAAGTCCCTGGCTTACGAGAAAGGAGAAATCGGGCGGTGGCGTGGTGCTCGATCTCGGCATCGTGATGTTCGATCTCGGCTTTTGGCTGTTGGGATTTCCTGAGGCCAAAGAGGTCATCGCTGCGAATTACTCACACAATACCAAAGGTGTGGAAGACTCTTCCGTTGTGTTCATCAGAATGAAAAACGGGTCAACGCTGACCATCGAATCGAGTTGGTCGTTCGAGTCGGATGCGGATTTCTTCTATTGTGATTGCTACGGGACTGATGGAAGCGGCTCGCTGAATCCGTTTCGTATTCTGAAGCGCATGCACGGTAACCTCGTGAATGTAACGCCCGCATCGCACGAGACACCTCAGACATTGTATTGGAAGTCCTACGACAACGAACTGAAACATTGGATCGGATCGCTGCGGGGCTTGCATCCGGTCATTTCCACGGCTGAGGAAGCTGTGCATCGCATGAAAATCGTTGACGCGATCTACCAATCTGCCCAAAAGGGGAAGAGTATTCCGGTGAAGTAAACCCTGTTTCGATCCATCGACTGGTGCCAGGCCGGACAATTCCCGGCGTCGAGTGGTTCATCTCCTGCTAGAAATCTAAGCCCCACGAACTGATGCGCCGTAACCCTCCCATTGTCGCGTTGCTCACCGATTTCGGATCCCACGATCATTATGTTGGGACCGTCAAAGCAGTGCTGCTCTCGATCAATCCTGCACTGCGTATCATCGATATCACACACGATGTGGGTCCTCACAACGTGCGTCAAGCATCGTATCTGCTTTGGGCTTCGTACAGATACTTTCCGCGAAAAACGATTTTCGTTTGTGTGGTTGATCCTGGTGTAGGCAGTGCGCGAAGGATTCTTGCCGTAGGGACAAGGGCGTACACATTTCTAGCGCCAGACAATGGTCTTCTGGATTTCGTTCTCTCCGGCGAACACTCCTTCACCGCTGTAGAAATCGATGTTCAAAAAGTCGGCAAAAGATCTCTTGTGCTGCCTCGGCTGTCGTCGACATTTCACGGAAGGGATGTGTTCGCGCCTGTCGCAGCTCATCTTTCGCGTGGCGTGAAGCTGACTTCAGTTGGGAAAGGCATCGAGATTGGAAATGTCGCATCCCCATTCGTAAGTCGTGAAACAAAAGGGACAAAGTCTTCAATCCTTCACATCGACCGATTTGGAAACATCATTACGAACATCGTCGGTGAAAACGATCAATTCCTAAGAGACTCCATTTCCGGTATTCGAATCCGTCGAGAGCGCGTCACGCGATGGATACGAAACTATCAGGAAGCTCCTCCGAGGACTGCTTGTTTGATCGTCGGGAGCAGCGGTCTCGTCGAGGTCATTGTCAAAAATGCGAGCGCAGCTGAGTTGCTCAACGTCGATAGTACAACGCCGATTCGAATTCTTGGAAAATGAAGAAGCTTGAGGCAAGAGATAGGAGATTCATGCGACGGTGCCTTGAGTTAGCGGCTCGAGGCAAAGGATTTGTCAGCCCGAACCCGATGGTTGGATGTGTGATTGTAAAGAACGGGGAGATTGTCGGCGAAGGATACCATCAACGGTTCGGCGGTCCTCATGCAGAGGTCTATGCGTTGAGAAAGGCTGGAAGAAAGGCGCGCGGTGCTACGGCATTCGTGAATCTCGAACCGTGTCCGCA
Organism: Bacteroidota bacterium; assembly: GCA_038043105.1. Taxonomy (GTDB): domain Bacteria; phylum Bacteroidota; class Ignavibacteria; order UBA10030; family UBA10030; genus VGWB01. Next base: position 2,141 of record JBBTCR010000342.1, on the reverse strand, counting down.
CTACGGAAAAACGCCACCGTGCGTTGATGCTCTCCTCCGAGCAGGTGTGCAACGAGTTGTCGCATCTTCGAAAGATCCGAACTCCCTGATTTCAGGGCAAGGATTTGCGAGGCTCCGGAAAGCAGGTGTGGAGGTTCGCGTCGGCGTGCTGCGAGCTGATGCGGAGCAATTGAACGAGCGGTTTTTTTTCTTCATGCGTAGCAGAATGCCGTTTGTCGCCATCAAAATCGCTCAAACGCTCGACGGCTACACAGCCGATTCGTATGGGCGGTCGAAGTGGATCACGTCGGAACAGGCGCGTCGCGAGGCGCACAGAATTCGAGGAGAGTACGACGCAATTTTGGTTGGAGCCAACACAGCGATTGAAGATAATCCTCAGCTTACGGTTCGAGCAGCCAAAGGCCGCAATCCCATCCGTGTGGTTATTGATGGACAACTTAGAGTGCCTACTCACTCCAGGATATTCAATACTCGTCTGGCCCGAACGATGGTGTTTACGACAAAGAGTTCTCTCTCGAAGAAGCGTTCGAAGGTTGCGAAGCTGCTTGAGCGAGGCGTGCAATTGCTTGCCATTGAATCGCGACGGGAATTGGATGTGAGCGCGATCCTCCGAACCCTTGCAGCTTTGGGAATATCTTCCGTGCTCATAGAGGGAGGGAGCACGACCTTGGGCGGGTTTGTCAGAAGGAAGCTGGTCCAAAAAATGCACTGCTTCCTTGCTCCAAAGATGATCGGAGGCGGCTTACACGCCTTGTCGCTGAAGCCGTCACTGCAACTGGGGCGGGCTGTCCGTCTCCACGCGGTTTCCACTAAACCAGTTGGGGTTGACATTCTGATAGAGGGTACGCTCCTCTATTCGTAAAGCAAAGCTGTGTCCGTTGTTGAGTCAATCATGAAGATGATTTCTGGGTGAGTCTATGTTTACGGGTCTCGTCGAAGAAGTAGGGACGATTGATAAAATTGAAAGGAAGCGGGGGAGCGTCATCTTCACGATCCGCGGCAGGAAGACGGTGAGAAACCTCAAGATCGATGAGAGCGTTGCGATTAACGGCGCGTGCCTCACGGTCATTCGCGCGGGTAGAAGGTGGTTCCGAGTTCAGGCCGTAGAGGAAACGTTGAGGAAAACAAACCTCGGCGATCTGAAAGTCGGAGATGGTGTGAACCTGGAACGAGCGTTGTTACCCAATGAACGGCTCGGAGGGCATTTTGTCATGGGGCATGTTGACGGCATTGGGACTGTGACACGATTCCAAACTCGCAAAAGCAGCTGGATGTTCTGGTTCAAAACTCCAAAGCGGTTTGCACGTTATCTTATTCCAGTTGGCTCAGTGGCGATCAATGGCGTGAGCCTGACCGTCGCAGTGCTGAAGGGAGATTCATTCGGGGTTTCGATCATTCCACACACGATGAAGGTGACGACGTTCAGACATCTGAAAGTCGGGGATAAAGTAAATATTGAATTTGATATGCTCGGTAAATACGTCGAAAGACTTCTCAAACGTCGCAGGTAGTGGCATAGGGTTTGACCTTGTGTGATGGGACGATAATGCGAGCCGGCACATACAATGATGTGGCTTGCATCTCTTGGATGAGTTCGCTATATTATCTGTGAACCCCAATAGAAATTGGGGTTTTTGCATATCTCTCATGAAGAACTATGTACACATTGTTTATTGTAGTTGAGATTTTGATCAGCGTCTTGCTGATGATCGTGGTTCTGATGCAGGCGAGCAAGGGAGGGGGATTGGCTGGAACGCTTGGCACCAGCAACCTTGGCACAGTGTTTGGAGTTCGCCGCACATCCGATTTCTTGACGAAAACGACGACCGTCCTGGCTACATTGTTCATGATTCTTGCGTTGTTCATCAATCTCGTTGTTTTGCCGAGAGGTGAACGAACGCAAGAAAGCATCATTCAGTCCTCCCCGCAGCCCACGTCGCTTCCGCCCGTATCGCAACCGGCTCAGACCCCGACACCGACGAAGTAGTTGACTTGCCGTTCCATGCACCCATGGCTCAATTGGTAGAGCAACTGACTCTTAATCAGTGGGTTGGAGGTTCGAGTCCTCCTGGGTGCACAAAGGAATTGCCAATTTCCAATTGACGATTGGCAATCGGAAATCGTTAATGCCGAAGTGGCGG
>JBBTCR010000341.1:0-8775 GCA_038043105.1 Bacteroidota bacterium | reverse complement strand
TAGCCGCCGTTGTTCTCTGGCATCTTCTGTTTAATGATGTCAGCCTCGATTGTCACGCCAAGATGGTTTGCCTGACCCGTGAGGTCAGCGGAAACGTGGTAGTCTTTCTCCTTCGTCTTGAACGCAGCATTTCTCGTGTAGCACCAGAGAATCGTGACCATGCCAAGCTCGTGTGCCTGCTGGAATGCCTGGCTCACCTCCCAGATCTGCCGGCGTGATTCCGGAGAACCGAAGTAGACGGTCGCACCAACCGCCGTCGCGCCCATATCATACCCTTGCTTCACGCTCGCGAACATCGATTGGTCGTACGTGTTGGGGTACGACAGAAACTCATTATGGTTGATCTTCAGGATGAACGGGATCCTATGTGCGTACTTGCGTGCGACTGTTCCAAGCACGCCGAGCGTTGATGCAACCGCGTTGCATCCGCCTTCGATCGCGAGCTTTACGATATTCTCCGGATCAAAGTACTCCGGGTTGGGGGCAAAGGAGGCCCCTGCGGAATGCTCGATCCCCTGATCAACCGGCAAAACCGACAGAAAGCCAGTTCCGGCGAGTCGACCACAATTGAACATCGCCTGCAGGCTCTTCAAGACGTTCGCCGGCCGATCCGACTGAACGAGACACTGGTCGACATACTCTGGCCCAGGCAGATGTAATGATTCCTTAGGTATCGTCTTGCACTGATGCTCCAAGAGGTTCTTCGCTTCACTACCGAGTAGTACCGGTATATTGATCATTGTAGACTCCTATCCTGTGTGTTCATCACATCAAAAAGCTGAACGAAAATATACCAAACCTTTCGGTGTGTTGCAATAAACGTTGCAGCACATCCGTTCGCACGAACGACACGGAGAGAACCAAGTAGACCTATGGTGCGGCATGCGCGCCGTTCGCAATCGGTGGAACAAAGAAAGAGAGAACATCGCACAGCTCCGTTATCACGAGTGGAACGCCGTTACCTTGCTTCTCATTCCAAATCTCAATAGCTTGATGGTATGAAAAAGCAGATTGTCTTGAAAAAGAATGAAGAGCACCGGATCCTCTCGGGTCACCAGTGGGTGTTCAGCAACGAGGTCAAGACAATCAAGGGGAATCCGGAAGCGGGCGATGTGGTAGAGCTACTGCGCTACGATGAGAAGTTCCTTGGCGAGGGCTTCTTCAATCCACACTCGCTGATCGCGTGTCGGCTGCTCAGCAGGGAGCGCGAAACGATAACCTTTGAGTTCTTTGAGCGCCGGATTAGCCAGGCTCTTCAACTGCGCAAACGCCTGTATCCCGGAGCTGAATCGTTCAGACTCGTCCACGGCGAAGCGGATTTCCTGCCGGGGCTCGTGGTCGATAAGTACAACGAGTATCTCTCCATTCAAACGCTCTCCGTCGGGATGGATCGGCGGCTGACGCTGCTCTGCGACGTGCTCGAATCCATCTTTCACCCGAAAGCCATCGTCGAGAGAAATGAATCACCTCCTCGCTCACTTGAGCAATTACCGTCGGAGAAAGGGGTTTTGCGCGGCACCATCGGTCAGACCATTATCTCAGAGAACGGCGTAAAATTCAAAGTGGACATACTGCAGGGACAGAAGACCGGCTTCTTCCTCGATCAGAGAGAGAACAGGAAGGCGATCCAGCGGTACGCTGTCGGCGCGAGCGTGCTCGACTGTTTCTGCAATGAAGGAGGATTCGCATTGTACGCCGGCCTTGCGAAGGCAAAGAGCGTTCAAGCGATTGACATTTCGGAAACAGCAATCGCCAACGCAAAAGTAAACTCTGCGTTCAATGAGGTGTCTAACATCCGGTTTGAGGTTGCGGACGTGTTTGATAAGCTCCCCCGGCTGGCAGAAGACGGCGCCAAGTTCGATGTCGTTATCCTGGATCCTCCCTCATTCAGCCGCAATCGAAAGACCGTTGCAACGGCACTGAAAGGTTACAAAGAAATCAATGCAGGAGCGCTGAAGCTTGTCAACCCCGGAGGAATTCTGGTGACCGCCTCCTGCTCACATCATGTCACGGAGGAGTCGTTCCTTGAAGTTGTTGAAGCGAGCGCCCGGTCCGCTCACCGATCGCTTCAGCTTCTGGAGATGAGAGGTGCAAGCCCCGATCATCCGACGCTTCCCACTATGCCTGAGACGAAGTACCTGAAATTCGCGGTCTTTGCCGTCACGTGATGGCCGCGTTGCTTCTCACTGTGCAAGGAACTATATTGCGCTCGGTGCAGTTTTGAGGATAGGGACACATTGGGAGAATTGATCATGAAACGAGCATCGAATCTTGTCGTGCTGCTGGCTGTTGCTTCTCTGCTTGCCGTCGCTCAGGATCTTCCTCTCCGCGACTCATCCATCGTCTTCAACCCCTCCAGCCCTGATCTAATCCAAAAAACGACGTATGAACCCTTTCGGAACGCCTGGGGAGTTGATCTGCTTCTCTCGAACAATGGGTTTGGTGCAGGGGCTTTTTATCGGCGTGAGTTCTCGGACGTGCTCTCAGGATTTGTCCAGTTCGCCATTTCGGACGTGAAAGATGAAGGAGAGGTTGAGTACTTCAACCAATTCACAGGCGAGAGCTTTGTTCCGGGCAAGAAGAACCGGTTGTTGCTCTTCCCTCTCACGTTTGGCGTGCAGTACAGGCTCTTCAAAGATGACATTGTCGACAATTTCCGCCCCTATGTGGGCGCGGGCGTTGGGCCGTCGATGGTGTTTGTCGCGCCCTATTCCACTGCACGGACGATACCGCTTCCCGATGGCGGAACAATGACGTACTATGAGCAAGTGGAGTTCTTCAGCAGCTTGAAACATGGGCAAGCGAAATACACACTCGGAGGGTACATTGGAGCGGGAGCGTACTTTGGCTTCGACAAAGGAACTCTTTCAGGAGTAAGCATACGGTACTACTTCATTCCGTTCCAACACGGCATCGAAAGTCTTGAAAACGTCTTCATCAAGCGGTTCGGCGGCTTCTTCATCACGTTGAATTTCGGTTCTCTCTATTAGAAGATCGTTCGTTTCGGTCTGAGGAACAAAAAAAGCGCACAACCCGTGCGCTTTTCTTTTTCAAGAAGCATTTGTCTCAACTTCTTGCAGCCCCGCATCCCCAAAAATGCTGAAGCACCTCGAGAACCAAAGAGCCTCCCCTACGCTCTAAGGGTCTATAAGGTGCTTCAGGAAACCAATGCTAATATAACGGCGCGCCACACACTGGGGTGTGATTCGAGTCACCCCACATATGGAACACATCGACGCGCGAGCACCCGCACCGCATCGCCGTTCTCTACAAACAACTTCATTCAGTCAGAATAAATCTTGCCAGCGATCGTCGCGTTTCGACATCGCCAAGCATCCAACGTCTGAACCGGTAACCGGGAGATGATGAATCAAGAAGCTCTCTGGATTGAGAAGGCAAAGGGGGGCGATCACAGAGCATTCAAGTCGCTGTACGAAGTGCACGTGACGCCGCTGTTCCGCTTTTTGAGACAGTTCTCTTCAGACACCGGGCAGGTGGAGGACTGGGTCCAGCGAGCGTTCATAAAGGCGTTTGAACATCTCCAGGATTTCCAGGGGCGCGCGCGGTTCTCAAGCTGGCTGTTCACGCTCGGGCTGAACGAAATGCGGATGGATCGGCGGCGAGCGCAGATCGTTCCAATGGTGCCTATCGAATATGATGAGTTTTCTTCGTCGGAGAGCGAACCGCAGCAGTTTGATTGGAACGAGACGATGAAAGCGTGGATGCTTGATCTCGATGAGACAAAGCGAGCCGTCTTTACGCTTTACGAAATCGAAGGGTATTCGCACGCCGAGATCGCAGAGATGTTGAACGTCGCTGAGAGCACTTCGCGAACGCTTCTGTCTCGGACGAAACGATACCTTCAAGAACGATGGAAGATGGAGGAGACCAGACGATGATCAAACCCGACCAGTTCTACACATCTGATGACCAGCCGACCGAGGCCGGCAGAAAGAGAATGTGGCAAGCGATCGAGAGCGAGATTGCTCCGCATCGTGCGACGTTTCTTTCCATTGCGGACAAGCGCAGCTTCGCCTACGGGATGGCCGCGGCTGTTCTCCTCTATTTGTCCGGCGTTGGCGCTCTGACCGTAGTACGGCAGCTCATCGAAAACTCGCAGCCGACTGTAGTGAAGGTGGATAATGCGTACCGGAGTGCGATCACTGAATTCGAGCGCGTGGTGCCGTACGTTACAGCAACAACGTCGCAGTCACAGCAGATGGCGGGAGAATTGTCATCACGCAAGGAGCAGATCCGCCTGATCGACGCAGCCATTACAGAGCTCAGGCTGCAGACCAATGAAAACGATATCTCGCCGGTTAAGAGGGAGCGTCTGCGTCAGCTCTATAGTATGAAACTCCAGATCCTGCAACAGATGATTGAACGAGGAGAGATTGAGCTATGAGAGCCTTCGCCATTGCGGTCGCAACAGGTCTCCTGTTGTTCGAGGCAAGCCCCGAGAGGCATCGGGAAATCGAAAAACGCTACCCGACACAGCCGAGCCAGCGAATTGAAATCAAGGGATTCACGGGCTCGGAGATTACGTTCCGGTCGTGGGAAAAGAATGAAGTGTACATCAAGCTGGACATCAGCATCTCATCGTCGGATGAGAAGTATGAGGATGAGTATGTTGAAGGAGTCTCCATCGCTGACAAGCAATCACCGGGGGCTCTCGTGGTGGCCCTCCGTGAACCTGATCGGTCGCGCAGAGAGGGGAGGTCATTCTGGAGCGTGTTCAAGTCGATTTTCTCAGGGTCATTCCTGAGAAAGGAGATCTCAGGTGAGATCTTCGTGCCTCAGTCGAATCCCCTGACAACGGACGTCAAATACGGTTCCGTTGCGCTTGAGAACATGAAAGGTCCGGTGCGGCTGCTTGGCACCAGCAATACGCTGACGATGAAGAACTGCTCGGACGTTCTGGAGATCGAAAACGATTACGGGAAGACCACGCTCGAGCAATGCGGCGGCAACCTGAGGTTGACCGGCACAAGCTCGAAGGTATCCGTCGATCAATTCAACGGCAAGCTGAGCATTGACGCCGACTACTCGACGATCACCGTGCGGGATGTGAAGCAGCCAGTTACGATCAACTCGCAAAGCGCGACGGTGAAGGTGGAAAACGTCCAAGGGAACGCGACCATTAATTCCAACTACTCCACCATCACGGCAAACAACATCGCCGGGATGCTCGATATCCGAACGACCAGCGGGAAGATCCGCACCAAAAACGTCGACGGACTGAGCGTGGACGCCGACTACACATCGGTGGAGGCAAACGGAGTGAGCGGCAAGTCCTCCAAAGAGATCATAATCAGCGGCCAGTCCGGGTCTTTGCGACTCGACGATGCAGTCGGCAACGTAAAGGTCGTCAACCCGTACTCGAACATTGACTTGAGGAATATCCGGGGCAACGTTGATGTTTCCTCAAAGAGCTCTCGCGTTATAGCGGAAGATGTCACGGGCGACTGGCACTCGGAGCTGGAGTACTCAACGCTGACGCTGCGCCGGCTCGCTGCCCAGCGCGTGACGGTGACGAACAAAAGCAATCCGATTGATATCCAGCTCGAGACAGCGCCGAACCTCATCGACATCAAGAACGAGTATGGTAGTGTGACGGTGTCGATGCCGGCAGGATTTAGCGGAGAAGTTGACTTGAATGCCACGTATGGTAACGTGGAAACGAATCTTCCAGTGGATCGGAAGAAATCGTTCGGCGGATCAGGCGGGTACGCGTTCGGCAAGGTCGGAAGCGGATCAGGAAAGATCTCCATCGAGACCACTTCCGGGAATGTCAAGTTGATGCAGCGGTAGAAGGCCGACTTCGGTGTAGAAGTCCGACTTATTGGTTCTGACTGAAAAACATTACACGGAGACACACAGAGAAATTGACGAGAAACACAGAGAGTGAATTTGAAATGTTTCTCCGCGCACCTCTGTGTCTCCTCTGTGATCTCTGTGTTATGTTTTCCTTTTTCAGCGGGAACTTATTAGGGGATCAAGCATACGTAAAAGTCGGACTTCCATCGTTTTAAGGATAGAAGCGAAGCGAGATCGAGAGCTCGATCCCCATTCCCAGCACGGGCGTAAGGAGAAGCGCGGGACCAAGTTCAAGGGCGATGTCGAATGGATGATCGCGGACGATATAATCAACCCCGAAGGCAGCTCTGATGCCGAGGGCCAGATTACTGCGCGAGTAATTCGGTCCTCCAAACCCCGCGTCACCGATGAAGATGCCCGGACCGTAGTAGAAAGGGAGTGACGGGTCTCGCAACGCATTCTCGTGGACAAGGTAGTCAGCTCCGATCATCAATCCCCCTCCCCACATTCCTCCGATCGATCCCGGATAGGCCACGCGGGAGCTCTGCCAATACTTCAGTGAGAATCCCGAAGGGGCACCGACGACAATACCGAGACCCCATTTTCTGTATGGCGATGATGAGGATGAGGACAGGCCCGCTGATGTATAGACAACAAGTAAAAGAGCGATAACGCAAAGACGTTTCATACGGAATGTTCCTTTCGCGGTTCACAGAGCGAAGTGAAATTCGCTCTACAGATATTTTCTTAAGAACTGTCCCGTGTACGATTGCGGCGATTTTGCAACCTGTTCCGGGGTTCCCGTCGTAACAACCTCTCCTCCCGCTTCTCCTCCCTCTGGACCCAGGTCGATAATAAAATCCGCACACTTGACGACGTGCATGTTGTGCTCAATCACGACCAACGAATGGCCCGCCTCCACCAGCGCATCGAAGCACTTCAGGAGCTTTGCGATATCATCGAAATGCAACCCCGTCGTCGGCTCATCGAACACGAAAAGCGTCCGCCCCTCCGATTGCGATGCCGTGAGATGGTTGGCCAGCTTGATGCGCTGCGCCTCACCGCCGGAGAGCGTCGTGGCCGGCTGCCCTAGCCGAAGATAGCCAAGACCGACATCATCCAGAACTTTCAACCGTTTTGCGACCCTGCGGGCATCCGGGCGGTGTGAGAAGAACTCGATCGCTTCGGTGACGGTCATGGACAGAATATCGTCAACATTCTTGCCGTGGTAGCGGACGTCCAGAACCTCCTGCTTGAACCGTTTTCCCTTGCACGCCTCGCACGTGAGATACAGATCGGCCAAGAACTGCATCTCGATCTTCTGGAAACCGTCCCCCTCACAAACCTCGCAGCGGCCGCCCGGGACATTGAACGAGAAGTGGCCGGGCGCGAAACCGCGCATTCTCGCAGCCTGCGTGTGAGCAAGGAGGTCGCGGATAAGATCGAACACCTTGATATACGTAATAGGATTCGAGCGCGGCGAACGGCCGATCGGCGATTGATCCACCAGCTCAACTCGCTCGATGTACTCTGCGCCTTCGATCGAGCCGAACTTCCCGACACTCCCCTCAAACCCCCCCTTCATCTTCTGAATGCCCGCGTACAGGATCTCGTGGACAAGTGTGCTCTTCCCCGATCCGCTCACACCAGTCACGCACACAAACATCCCCAATGGAATCCGCACGTCGATGTTCTTGAGATTGTGCTCTAAAGCTCCTTTGACGAAAATGGATTGCTCGACGTCCTTGCGCCGCTTCTTCGGCTTGGGTATGAAGAGCTTTCCGTTCAAGTACTGCGCAGTGAGCGAGGCGTCGTGCTTGACCAGATCGTCGACCGCTCCGCAGAAGACAACCTCCCCCCCATGTTCGCCAGCCTTTGGACCCATATCAACCACGACATCCGCCGCGCGAATCATATCCTCGTCATGTTCAACAACAAGCACGGTGTTGCCCACATCCCTCAGTGATTTCAGGATATTGATGAGCTTGTTGTTATCCCTTGGATGCAAGCCGATGCTCGGTTCATCCAGCACATAGAGTGAACCGACGAGCGATGATCCGAGCGAAGTCGCAAGGTTGATCCGCTGCGATTCACCGCCTGAGAGTGTCATGGTCAGACGATCGAGCGTCAAGTAACCGATGCCCACGTCGTTCAGGAACTTCAGACGTTTTCGGATCTCTTCAAGAATTCTTCGCGCGATATCCAGCTCGAACTTCGAGAGCTTGATATGCTGGAAGAACTCATTCGCCTCTTCGATCGTCATCTGCACAATTTCGTGGATCGTTTTGCCTGCAACGCGGATGTTAAGCGCGTCTTTGCGCAGCCTCGAACCGCCGCAATCATCGCACGTGGTATATCCGCGGTAGCGGCTGAGAAATACGCGGTAGTGGATTTTGTATGACTTCCTCTCGATGAACCGGAAGAATTTGTTCATGCCATCGAAGCCGTTATAGCCGCTCATAATGACATCAAGCTGCTTCTGGGTCAGCTGCTTGAAGGGAACGTCGACCGGAATGTTGGCTTCACGGGCAATGCTCAGCAAGTCCTGCAGATTCTCGCGCCAACGCGGGAACGTCCAGGGCTGGATGGCGCCTTGCCGTATGGACTTGTTGGGATCCGGCACGACGAGATCCATATCGATGCCCATCGAGCGGCCAAACCCCTGGCACTTCGGGCACGCTCCAACCGGATTGTTGAACGAGAACATTCGTGGGTCGGGATCTTCAAAGCGAATCCCGTCGTTCTGGCACTCGTAATGCTGTGCGAAGTGGAGGAGCTGTTTTGAGTCAAGGAGGTAAACGTGCGCGTAGCCACCTCCTTCGACAAACGCCGTCTCGACGGAGTCCGCAAGGCGACTTTCGCTCTCTTTGTCGTTCTTGCGGATGAGAACGCGGTCGACAAGGACGAGGATGCCCTTCTTGCTCTTGGCTTTGTATTCCGTCTCGTTGAGGTCGATGA
>JBBTCR010000340.1:0-2203 GCA_038043105.1 Bacteroidota bacterium | reverse complement strand
TTGATCGTGGATGGAACGAAAGTTGGTTTTGGACATCAGTTACTCATGGTTAGTCTGGCGTACCGGAGACGTGCGATCCCGATTGCCTGGACCTGGGTCAAGCATGTACGTGGTCATAGCAGTGCACTCAAGCAATTGGCCTTGCTGAACTATGTCAGGAAGCTCTTGCCTGCTGGTGCAGCCGTTTTTCTGGTCGGTGACTGCGAATTTGGCTCGGTGGAAGTCCTGAAATGGCTCGATCAATGGCATTGGTTCCATGTTTTGCGTCAAAAATCAGACACTTGTGTCTGGCTGGACCAATACAACGAGTGGAAACCGTTCGGCAGATTCATTCACAAGTCGGGTCAGAGCATCTGGCTTGGCAAAGGCTACTTGACTGCCAAAGAGATTTACCCGACCAACTTGTTGGTCCACTGGCAAGCTGGCGAAGAAGAACCCTGGTGCCTGGCTACCAACCTGCCCGACCGCGAAATGGCCTTGCGCTATTATCGGCGCAGAATGTGGGCCGAAGAAATGCATGGCGACTTCAAAAAACACGGTTTCGATTTGGAAAGTACCATGTTACGCGACTTCTTGCGGCTTTCTCGCCTGACACTCGCGGTTGCTTTCTTGTACGTCTGGTTGATCTCCGTCGGCAGCCGCACGATCCATGAAGGATTACGCCATCTCGTTGACCGAAACGATCGCCGTGACTTGAGCATCTTCCAGATCGGCTTCCGTTTTATCCAAAGGAGACTGACCAATGCTCTTTCTGTCTGTATTCCGCTTTGTACCTACCTTTGACACCAAACTGTCAGGTGGCTAGATACTTTATAGAAATTATAAATAACGTGAGTTCGGGTTAGGCAGACAGACAAGGCAGCGCCTCCCGACCTAACGATGGTTTCTTAGGCTGAAGAGCATAAGCGATCAGCCCACAAAGGAGATTGACGAGAAAACTTGTTACGCTGCGATGTCGTGAGTGCTCGATCTGCGAGATGTTCTTGAGCTGATCAATCACGCTTTCAACGATGGCCCGCTTTCTGAGCAAGATGCGATCCATCAGGGGCATGGGCAAACGGTTCTTGGCGTTTGATCTGAGCTTGGTTACCAACTGGATGCCAAAAGTTTGGCGTAATAGGTCATAGAGCGGTTGAGAGATGTACCCTTTGTCGCCAAAGATCTTCCCAAACAGCTTGCGGACCAGTTTTGGAACGGGCTTACGATCATCAACATTGCCGGGTGTTAGCAGGGTGTTGAGCAATTCGCCTCGATCATTGATCACCAGGTGCAACTTGAAGCCGAAAAACCAACCCGTGGATGTCTTTCCCCGACCAGCCAGTCCTGCAAAAACCTTGTGAGAGGCGATCCGCTGGTTGAGACAGACATCCAAGGAAGTTGAGTCGATGAAAGAAACGCCGGTGCAATCGCCCAGACAGGTTTGCTGGAAGTATGCACAGAGTGGAATCAAGGCCGAAGGGATGAAATCCACAAAGCGAGTGTAGCTCACCAAGTTGGGAAACTCGCTGCGCAGATGCGGCAAGACATGCTCACAATAGTAGGCCTTGAAGTTGCGGTAATGAGATTGATGAAAGTGGATCAAGATGGTCATCACTTCACTGACAGATAGCGATCTCGCTCGGTGGCGCTTGACGGCCCCACTGCTGATCAGATGTTGCTCCATACTGGGCAGAAAGGCTTGGCAGAAATCATCGACATGTACGAACAATTCGAGTAGACTTTTCATGGGGACTTCTCCTGGTGATGCGCCTGAGTTGTGGTAAACCCAAGTTTATCCCAGTTGAAGTCCTTTATCCCGTACTCACGTTATTTAGAGAGTTAAACAGACGCTTCTGTTAAGCTATAGTTAGGCGCTTCCATTCGCAAACTGTAACAGGCGAAACGGCGGCAACCAGCACTATCACACACAAGAAAGGAGAATGTCCGATGTCACTCGAAGAATTCAAGGCCAAAATCCGTTGGGCTGGTGAGGAGGCGTGGCTGAGGGGTAACCTGGATGCCTTGGGGGAAGTCTACGCTGCTGACTATGTCTGGCACAGACCTCCCTTCCCAGATGCGAAGGGACTCGAGGCCGCCAAAGAAAGCATAGCAGGCACGCGTAGCGGCTACTCCGATATTCAAATCGCCTACGAAGAGATGATCAGCGAGGGGAATAGCATTGCCTATCGCTACACTTGGCGGGCCAAGCACACTGGGCAATCGC
>JBBTCR010000339.1:0-1831 GCA_038043105.1 Bacteroidota bacterium | reverse complement strand
AGAGCTCCGCGACCCGATGATAGCAGGGTCGCAGGGAGAAGTTCAAGTTCAAGCGCCTGGTAAGCTGGGCGTGACGGCTATCACATACAGCGACGACCGAAAGATTGCGGCTGTCGGTACAGAAATGCTCAGTGAGGGCGATACGGTGCCGGGCACGGCGATCAAGGTCAAAAAAATAGAGCCTGATCGCGTCGAGTTCGAGGACGAGACGGGCAAGACGTGGACACAGAATGTTCAGGCTAAGAAGAATTGAAGATGATTTGAGTGTAATTGTCATGGGCTTATACGAGAAAGGAGAATGCTATGAAGAAGTATTGTGAATCGAAACAGTTGAAGGTCCTTGCCGTTTTGATGGTGATCCTGGGGCTCTGTGCGGCGAGCTTTACGCAGGATGCCGCCAAGTCCGCTGCGGATGAAAAAGTGCCGACGGCGGTGGATCAGAAGATGCTCAAGAAGATCAGCGTGGAATTCCGGGACACGCCCATAGACGATGTCATTCGGACGATTGCCAAGCAGGTCGATCTGGACATCGTCAAGGGTCCGGATGTCACCGGGAACGTGACCGCCACGCTGACCGACATCCCTCTGAACGAGGCGCTGACCCACATTCTGTCCGCATACGGCGCCGGGTACGTGGCCAGTGAGAACATGATTCGAATCGTCCCTGCGTCGCAGCTTACCGAAGAGACGGAAAAGACCGTCAGTAAGATTTATCGAATTGTGTATGCCGATGTCACGGAAGCCGAAAAAGCCTTGACGAAAATCATTTCAAAGCGCGGTTCGATATCCTCCAACCCCGGAACCAGCAATATCATGATTACCGACACTGAAAGCAAGATTACGGCTATCGATGCTTATATCGAGGAAATAGACCGCAGGACGGCCCAGATTCTGGTCGAGGCGAGAATCTACGACGTAAGTAACTCAGATGCACTTGACCTGGGGATCGAGTGGCGCGCGGGGCGCAACACGGGATATGGGACGGCAGCGAGCCGCCCCGTGGGAATAGGCACGCTAGCGACGACGGGAGGCCCCGTATCGGGTACGTTGACGAACAACGACCCGTTTATGACCGGCGGTTTTACCAGTACGACCGGCAAGGCGACCGCGACCACCGGAACGCTGGACTTTGGCATAATTACCAGACACGTGGACATAGACCTGCTGATGAGCGCGGCTCGCCAGAAAAACGCTGCCAAGCTTCTGGCCAATCCACGTATTTTGGTGCTTGACAATGAACTAGCCACGTTCAAGGCTGTCAGAGAAATCCCCTACCAGCAGCTCCAGCAGGGAGGATATCAGAGTTATGGAACCACGGAGTTCAAAGAGGTGGGCGTTGAGTTGCGGGTCACACCCCATCTTGCGAAAGACGGCGTGATCCGGCTGCATATAATGCCCGTCTTCAGTGTTCACGTTGATGATGTGGACCTGCAATTGACGGGTACAAGCATTACGATGCCGCAACCGGTTGTTGACACACGTGAAGCGGATACGATAGCGCTCGTGCAGGACGGAGATACCGTCGTGATCGGGGGCTTGCGAAAGGAAGAAGTCACCCAGGAGATCAGCAAGATCCCTCTTCTGAGCGATATTCCAATTCTGGGTGCGCTCTTCAAGTTTGAAGGCGAGCAGACCATCAACAGTGAGCTGATTGTCTTTATCACGCCGAGGCTCGTAGAGGATCTGGTGCTGACGGAGACCGAGGCGGGACATTTGAAGGAAACTGAGATTCCTACTCCGAAGCCGCCGGCGACACAGATCGATCCAGTCACAAGGTAATTCAGGCAGAAGTAGATCGACGCGAAGCGATTGTAGAAACGACCGCATCTGT
>JBBTCR010000338.1:0-1070 GCA_038043105.1 Bacteroidota bacterium | reverse complement strand
ATTTTCGAAAAGAAGTATATCTTCCGTTTTTCAATTTCTATCTGAAAGACAAGGGGCAAATGAACTTGCCCGAAGCCCTGGTGTTTGAGACCGGCTCAAACCAATGGAAGTCGTACGATCAGTGGCCGCCGAAGAACGTCGTTGCGAGGAACCTGTACTTTCACGCTAAGGGGAAACTCTCCTTCGATGCTCCGAGCGAAAGCGCTGCGAACGCAGTTGATTCGTATATCAGCGATCCTCAGAAGCCTGTGCCGTTTTCATCGGAGACGCGGACAAACCAGGGGGCACTGTGGATGATCGAAGATCAGCGGTTCGCGTCCCAGCGGCCCGATGTGCTCGTGTATCAAACGGATGTCCTTACGGAGGATGTCACGATTGCAGGACCCATTATTGCCAGTCTGAGAGTCTCCACCACGGGGACCGATGCCGACTTCATCGTGAAGCTGATCGATGTCTATCCAAGCAATGCTCCGGATAACGTGCCGAATCCAGCCGGAGTAAGAATGGGTGATTTTCAGATGCTGCTTGCGGGAGAGGTTTTCCGCGGGAAGTATCGGAATAGTTACGAAAAGCCTCAGCCCTTCGTGCCCGGCAAGGTGGAGAAGATCGAGTATGATCTTCGCGATCGGTATCATCGATTCCTCAAAGGACACAAGATCATGGTGCAGGTGCAAAGCACGTGGTTCCCCGTCATCGACCGTAATCCACAGAAGTTTGTTGACATCTACCACGCGAAGGAATCGGATTTTCAGAAGGCGACAATCAATGTCTATCGATCACTCAACTATCCATCTTCTATCAGGCTCAACATTTTACCGTAATCTTCACGGCTGATCCTCATGCGACGCGCAAGGGGGCCTATGAGAGTGAACAGACGATCCCTTTCAGGATGTGTGCGGTTGTCGGTGTTGCTGTGGCTGTCGGTTGCGCACGTTCTGCTCGCTCAAGCGCCCTATGATGTCAGAGCGCATTACACAAAAGCGGAATACATGGTCCCCGTGCGTGATGGCGTCAGACTCTACACGCAGGTCTATACGCCGAAGGGTCAATCTCAGAACTATCCATTTCTT
>JBBTCR010000337.1:0-3031 GCA_038043105.1 Bacteroidota bacterium | reverse complement strand
AGGGAAGGTATAACCCACGAAATGTTCAACAAATGAAACAGATTCGCAAATCGCGTACAGGCTGATTTCATTGGCTGAAATGTGCAAGCTGTAATTACTTGTATCTTAAAGAGTTGCAGAACACCGAGCCGCGGTTCCGGCGTGACTTAGGGAGTGCCCGTAATTATTGAACTTCTTTGATTTTTCTGTTGACATTCGAAATAAAAACCTTATATTTGCTAGGGAATTCGAGCGGGAGTAGGCGGGGCAACGGACTACAGGTTTCGGTTTCGAGTGTACTTTAATTAACCTTTTTATCTCTTTAACAAATCCAGAGAGGATTTCTTATGGGAAAGCCAATGTCAAAAAGCCAGATCGCTGCTCATCTTGCAAGCAAGTTTGAGCTGAAGAAGAAGACGGCAGTAGCGATCTTGGAGGAAATGGCGCACCTTTCATATCGTGAGGCGCAGAATTCATTCACATTGCCTGGTATCGGAAAGCTCGTCCTCGTCGCGAGGAAGGCCAGAATTGGCAGAAATCCGGCGACCGGCGAACAGATTCAGATTCCAGCGAAAACAGTGGTGAAATTCAGAGTCGCCAAAGCCGCCAAAGAGGCAGTGCTGGGCATAAAGAAATAGCCAATATTTCTAGAGGATTTCGAAAGCGCCGATAAAAAGCTCATCGGCGCTTTTGTTTTTTTACAGATCTTGTCCTGCATCAGAGCTTTTTGCAGCCCTGGATTTTTCAGTGGAAATCGCCGCCCAAGAAATGATCGTATGAGTATGTTTGAACTGCAAAGAAAACCGTTCAAAGACAGCGGGAAAGTGCCTTGTACAGCGAAAAAAAAGAAGATGGCTCATTCTGCCCGAATAAAAGAAGATTCTGGGCACAATCAAGAAATGCATCAAATGCTCAATGAATCTGCCTAGAGTTTTCGCTCATAGACGCGGCAGGAGCGAATAAACGTCCTTGGATCGCCCTGCAATGCACGGGCTGTGGTTTGCTGCTTCTGCGTTGGAATTTGGCATAGCCTTCACGTTCTTTCCTGCCCTCACAAGGCCGTATGAAGTCTCCGGCTGCCGACGACGGCGGCTTCGGGATTACGAGCGTTGAATCCTGTTGGGACGAAATCCTCCCGCCAATCCACAAGAATGTCAATGACTGAAAAGGGAGTACTCCAGCACTGTGAAATCAGTATCAAATGAATCCATCAAGGATTTATCTCGAATGCGGGGCATGTCGTAACCTGAGCAGATGCTATATTTTTTTTGCCAGTGAATTCAGTCTGGCAATGATTGTCCTGGACATCATAGCGAGCGACGCACTCTTGCGATCAAGGGCCTCGCCCGTGCATTGTCAAGAGTACGAAATCTGCTCCGTGCGTATGGGCTGTGCTGTTCTAAAATCCGGTGACCGCAGACTCCTACCTCGAACGCTGCCGTCTTACAAAGATCGTGTCTTGAAACTGAGACGCACTTGATTCACACCTGTGAGTCAGGATCCCAGTGCCAACTTCTCATCCCTGACAATCTTTTTTTCTTGACTCTATACTATTATTCTATAAATTCTATGGAAGCCCTTCCATCGATCATCGATCTTTTTATTGCCCCCGACGATTTACGATATTGCCAGAGAGGCGAAAGTCGGCATCGGCACAGTTTCTCGGGTTTTTAACAACCATCCAAGTGTTTCTGAAGAAACGCGCGCCCGAGTGATTCGTGTTGCCAGCCGCCTGAACTACCGTCCACATCCTTATGCGCGGGGACTTGCGCGCAACCGGACGAGTTCTATTCTTGCGGTCATTCCATTCTTTACCACGTTCTTCTTTCTGGAGATCTTGCAGGGTGTCCAAGCAAAGCTAGGTCAGCTCGATTGGGATATGATTCTCTATGGGGTGAACCATCCCGATCAGGTGGAGGGATCGCTCAAGCACAACGTGCTCAGAAGTCGTGTCGATGGCATTCTCTTTTTCTCGATGCCGATGCCTGAGACCTTCGCTGACCAGTATCTGCATCAAAAAACACCGGTCGTCTTGGTGGACACGAACCACAAGAATTTTGATTCACTCTCGGTTGACAACCTGCAGGGTGCGTGCATCGCAACACGACATCTCATCTCGCTCGGCCACACGCACATCGGCATGCTGAACGCGAACCTGGAAAGTGTTCCCGCGCGCGAACGGCTCAAAGGTTATCGCAAGGCCATGACGGAGGCGGATCTTCCCGTGGAACCGGCACTTGTGAAAAACAGCGCGTCGCCCAGGCTGGATGGCTTTACGCGAGAATCCGGCTATGATGTAATGGGACAATTCATTGCTCTCGGGAAGAAACGACCCACAGCCATCGTCGTCTCCAGTGACGTTCAAGCTGTTGGTGCTCTCGCTGCGATGACGGACGCCGGGCTGCGGTGTCCTGAGGATATCGCCCTCGTCGGGTTTGACGATATCGAGCTAGCGAGTCACCTTGGCTTGACGACCATGCGTCAGCCGATGTACGAGATGGGTGTCCTGGCTGCGGAGATCCTCTCGGAGCGTCTTCGCAATCCCTCGCAAGAAATCACACACACGATGTTTGTTCCCAAACTGGTTGTACGGAAAACATGCGGCAGTGCGGTGTCGGAAACCGCGCTGATAAAAGAAAACGTTGCCTAATTCTTCGCAGCATCAGCACGAGTCCATAAACGTCTTCTGATGATGAGTATGTCAAAAGTCCGTTTCGTTGTGATTGCCATGGTTCTTTCCTTGGTGCTGGAACCCGCTCTCGCGGGACCCTCGGGAAAGATTGCCGGGACGGCTAAAGACAAAAAAACCGGTGAGCCTCTCATCGGTTGTAATGTCGTTCTTGAAGGAACGATGATGGGGGCATCGACCGACATCGAGGGTCAGTATGTCATACTAAACGTTCCACCTGGCACCTACACGCTTGTTGTCTCCCTGGTCGGATATGGTCGGGTCAAGGTCACTGAGGTCAAAGTGAACATCGATCTGACCACTACAATTGATGTGCAGCTCTTAGAGAGCTTTCTTGAGCTTGGTCAGGAGGTTGTCTTTGTT
>JBBTCR010000336.1:0-3003 GCA_038043105.1 Bacteroidota bacterium | reverse complement strand
GCCGAAACTTGGATGTATCTCTCACTGGAGAAATATCGAGTGTTCGTGGATAGCCTCAGACAGCTCCCATCTCGGTTCACTCGAATAAACCTCGTTTCCAACAGAATGTGGTTACATTTACAACCTAGGTTGTTAGCGTGCTTACTCATACGTACTGCACTGTCGCTTTGGGTCTAAGGTGTAGTTGTTCTTAGCGAGAACTGGCGGAATACATGACTTGGACTTTTGTTTTCCTTAAGACGATCCACCCGGCAGTTCCAGCAAGTCCTGACGCGATCAAAACGCCGATTTTCGCAATCGAGAGCAAATGACCTTCTCCAAATGCCAGCACCGCAATGAAGAGCGACATCGTGAATCCGATTCCTCCAAGCAAGCTTGCGCCGTACACATGAAGCCATCGAACGCTGGTTGGAAGGCTGGCAATTCCAGTTTTTACGGCGAGCCAGGAGAATAGTGTTATTCCAATTTGCTTCCCAAGCAGAAGGCCAAGAATTATTCCCAAACCGATTGGATGCAGAATGGCGGACAACAATTGTCCGCTCAGCTCCACACCCGCGTTCGAAAGTGCAAACACCGGCATAATGATGAATGAAACCCAAGGATGAAGAGCGTGTTCCAGCGTCTGCAATGGAGTCCTTTCGGTGTTTCTTTCATTTTGTTCTGAATGCCTGCGCGCAGGAATTGTCATCGCAAGCATCACACCAGCAATTGTCGCGTGAACACCGGATTTCAACACGGCAAACCACAACAGTAGTCCCACGAGCAAGTAGGGAAGCAATCGCCGAACGCCAGTGCTTGTTAAGCACTTGTAGCCTTACCATCGACATCAAGGACCACTCTATTGCCTGGATCTCAAACGATGCCAACAACCCTCAATGTTATCAGCACCAAGCTCAGACCGATTATTGCTAGAAGGACTTTCAATTGAATTGGAAGCTTTCCTTCGGCTTCAAATTGACCGTGATCCTGTTTCGTATTCTTTTCCACGGTATACCTCCTGTTCCTTAGAATGGACGCAAATGGAAGCATCCACGGGCGTGTTTCAATCGTTCGGGCTGCCGGGCACTGCCACAGCCACAATCTCACTGAACGCAGATGCAACCTATGACCTCAATAATTCGAAATCAGAATTGAAGTGAGCCTATGAAACAGGGGGAGCACGAGATTGGTGCGAATAAGGAAGGGTGTGAGGAGTAAGTTTGTTGTCGTCAAGGTTAATGAAACAGAACAAAGCCTCTTGGTGGAAGAAACCCGGTGCCGTGAGGGTCGCGGGAGAAGGAACAATAATGCGCGAAGTCGCAGGGATATGTTTGTACTGCGTCCAGTAGACGTTGGACGTAACTGGACGCGAAGGCTTGCTTTGGGTCAGCGTGTAGGAACCAGTTCCAAATCCGAAGAATTGGTATAACGAAGGAAGATGTCCCAAAACGCCGACAAGCAAATAGCTGGCGAGAAGAAGAGCCAGGACACTATGTTGGATTCCCTTCTGCATCAAGCCAAGGTTCCTCAATTACTATACAGAGTTCACGGTAAACATGCAAGTCTTTTCGAAAACTAGAAGGAGGGAGAAAAGAAAAATCAAATGCTCGAATGCATGCGCAACATCGCAACCGCCAGAGTGCAGGAGGCAAAAATCTCAAATACTCAACGAAAAATCCTTGAGCCGCACGTACTCTTCGCCTACAGATCAACGCGAAGGTCAAGGCCTCCAAAGATGTTCCGCGGAAGTCCGGGTTCTAAATACGAGGGAGCGATTGGAGCTCCACTGCTGGCACGAGTAACGGGATTAATGAACGCAGATGAGACGTACCGCAGATCGGCAAGATTGCTGGCGCCAATGAAAGCCTGTGCGTTCAGTATCCCAACGCGAAGTGTGTACGCCGCGGTGCTATTGAAGATGAGATACGAAGGGACCTTTGCCGTGTTTCCATCATCGGCATAATAGGAACCGATGTGTTCGAGACCAAATTCGGCTGTGAGACCGATTGTCGAGGTGTATCGAAGCCGCGCATTCAGCACGGTTGGCGGAATCCCAGGCACCTTCCGGCCGGCAAAATCGCCCAGCTCGTTCGCGTAGGTTCGGTACTCAGCATCGAGATAGGTAAACGCAGCCTTGAGAGAAAAGCCATATCGCAGATCGGCCTGCGCGCCGAGTTCAAACCCGTTTCGACTTGATTCACCTGCTGAGAAGAACCACACGCCGCCGTCGTATGGAACAATTTCGTCCTTGACGGAAATTGTATAGGCTGCGAGCGAATAAAGCAGCGAACGGAGAAGGCTATGATCCCGGAGGAGCTCAAACCCTTTGACGCCAAGCTCAATCGTCGTTGAGCTCATCGGCTTCAGGAACGGGTTGAGCTGGACTCCTGTGAGAGTTACAGGAGGGTCGACCTCGTTGAAGGCGGGTGCTTCGACCCCGCCGCCGATGTTGATGTAGACTGAGTGATTCCGCGCTAGACGATAGAGCAGGGCAACCTTGGGCGTGAAGTGATTCAGCGTCAGCCGGTCGGTTGAGCTCTGCTTTTTCGCTCCTGCTGGGAAGATCTCACTCAGGTACGTCAGGCGGTCGTATCGGCCGCCAATAGTTATAGAAAGATTCTCCAGGAGGCGCGCTTCGGCTTGAACAAAGGCCCCGAGAGTGTTGGCCCCTTCGCGTTTGTTGGTGCGGAGGGAGTCGCCGCGCTCGCCATTAACCAGATTGTAAAAGAGAATCGAACCATCTTGGTATGCTTCATCCACCCCACCGGTGATTCGGGCAAGCCACGGGATGTCAGAGGGCTTGCATTGATAGACAATCCCGCCGCCAAGATGGTACCGGTTGAAATCGCGAAACGTGCCTCGCTCCGAGCGCTGCAGCACTTTGGGAGTCACATACCCAATCATCTCTATAGAATGTTCATCGCCGAAAGCTTTTGAGAGCGAGAACCCAAGTCGGCCGATGCGATTGTATCGTCGTTCATTCCAAGAGGCATAGGTTGAGTTTGCCTGCTTCGGATCGGCATC
>JBBTCR010000335.1:0-2380 GCA_038043105.1 Bacteroidota bacterium | reverse complement strand
ACACGGTTCGGGTGACGTATATCGGGTATGCACCATTTGGCATATCGAACATTCGGGTGAGTTCCGGCACGACCACGACGCAGGATGTTGAACTCACGAGTTCGGCGGTTCAAGTACAAGGAGTTGAAATCGTTGCCGAACGTGCGCTGATCCAGCGCAACACGACCAACACGGTTCGTCTCGCCACGACGGAGACGATCGAGCGGTTGCCGTTCAGAGGCGTTGACAATATCCTTGCCCTCCAGGCAGGCGTGGTAAAGCAGGATGACAAACTCTATGTCCGCGGTGGTCGCGCAGGTGAAACCGCATACTTCGTTGACGGCGCCAACGTAACCAATCCGTTCTTCAATGCAGAAAATGTCAGTGTTATTCAGGAGGCGATTGAAGAGCTTGCGATTCAGTCGGGAGGATTCACCGCAGAATTTGGTGGAGCGAATTCGGCCATCGTTCGAACAAGTGTGAGAACCGGCGGAAGCAATCTGCATGTATCGCTCGACTACCAGACGGATGACTTTGCCAAGCCGGGTCAGACCTTTCTCGGCACCTCAGCATTCGGTTATCGCAATGCCGTGCTCACTGTTGGCGGACCAATTCCCTATATCACCGGAGCGAAGTTATTCGTCGCTGGTCAACACAATTATGTTCGGAATCGACAGCAGATGTATCTCACACCGTTCCGCTTTGAAGGATTGACCAGTGATGGATTTGGCGGACGTCCAGCGGGGGAATTGCTCCCCGAAAATGGCACGGTGGAGTTCAAGCGCAATTATCTCTACAAGAACTGGCTCGAAACCAATACGATTCAAGGCACAGTGTCGTACGACATGAACCCCTTGAAATTCCGTTTGACGGGTAGTTACGCGAACAGCTCCTTACCACGCGGCGCGGCATGGCCTGGTGTTCTGGGAAACTATTTTCGCCTGAACAGAAGTATGATGGAGGAAACAATAACAGGCTTTGTCAACTTCCGAACCACGCACGTCCTCGGCCCATCGACGTTCTATGAGATTGGGATCTCCTACACGAAACGAAACCAGAGAGTCTTTGATCCCGATTTCGGTGATAACTGGCCGCTGTACAGCGACAGCATAGCCAACGCGCAGAAAGGCTACACCGGCTTCCTTCGAAGATTCTCTGGCCCTTTAGACTACAGCACCATTTATGCATTTACGTTCAACGATCCAAACGCGCCGAACAATTCTTACAGCAAGAACCAGCAAACGTCAATCAGTGGAGTCATTGATTTCACCTCTCAGATCACTTCGAACTGGGAAGTAAAAGCCGGCGGTCGCATCGATAGCTGGGTGATGCGCAATTATAGCATCAGCAACATTGAAGCCGCAAATGTTTTCCTCTACGGTTTGTACGGGACGCAGCCCAGGTCATTTGCTAGCAGCGAAGAGCGAAAGGTGCGTCTCGCGCGCACAGCCTCTATTAACTTTTTCGGCTACGATGTTGACGGCAACGAGGTGGATGCCGGATTCGATGAGCCTCGGAAACCGCTCTTCGCATCGGCCTATCTCCAGAACAGATTTGAATATCGAGACATCATTTTGAACTTGGGTGTCCGTTACGAGCTGTATGACACAAAGGCCCCGGTGCCGCCCGACCCCACGGGAGCTTCAGGTTTCGACCAATCCCTTGATTTTATTGACGAGTCGCAGCTGGTGAAGAAGGATCCGCAATTCTATCTCTTGCCGCGAATCAGTTTTTCTTTTCCCGCGAGCGACCGCACCGTCTTCTACGCGCAGTTCGGTAAATATGTGCAATTACCCGAGCTCTCAAGGATTTTCCACGGAAACTTTATTCTCAGTCGGAATATCAGTCCTCTCACACGCGGCCCATGGGGAAGTGCCGGCGGGTTCCCGCCATCCTTCATGGTTGTGCCGGAGAGGACAACGCAGTATGAAATCGGTCTGCGTCAGATCGTAGCAGATAACTTCGCCTTCACGATCACCGGATTCTATAAGAACGTGAAGGATCAGCTGCAGTATAATAAATACCCATCGATGGACCAGCCTCTCTATGTTGCCTGGCGCAACGAAGATTTTTCCAGCACAAGAGGGATTGAGCTCACGCTTGAACTTCGCCGCACCCAGAGGTTAGCTGCAAGAGTGAACTACATGATGTCGGATGCGCGCGGCACAGCCTCTGATGCCTTCGAATGGTATGGTCCAGTCTCAGACATAACGATTAATTCAAGATTCCCTGTCTTCATCAATCCACTCCAGTTCAATCAAACTCATCGTGGCTCCATCTCGCTGGATTACCGCTTTTCCAAGGGTGATGGAGGACCGATTCTGGAAGGCACGGGCCTTAACTTCATATTGACATTTAACAGCGGACATAGCTACACCAAGATACTCAACGCCTTTGGGGC
>JBBTCR010000334.1:0-1207 GCA_038043105.1 Bacteroidota bacterium | reverse complement strand
GTAAGCGAGAAGATTGAGGACTCTATATTAACACAGACGATTGGCCAGTTTCCCAATGGTGTTCAGCCGGACTGGCGACACGTATATACATCTCCTATCCTGGGTAGGTATCCATATCATCCCGCATACCTTCTCGCCATTTCCCAGGTTCGTGAGGTTGATAGGATTTGGCAGTTGTGTTCCTTCTCGGATGAGGCAAAGAGACACATGGCCCGGACAATTTTAGACAAATGGCAATCCGATGGGAGGGCTTCTGGCGCTGAAGAATACGTTCGTGATGTGTGGGATACAGCGCGAGAAAAAACGGAGTCGAACCCCAAGGCCATAATATCAGTTGCTGATTTGGCTTCTATTCACAACGAATAGCTAATACTTCCACCGATATGTAATTCAAGCGGCGGGTTTTATTCCTTTGGTTTTTTGAGCTCTTCGACTTTCGGCAGGTCTTTCAACGTGTTCAGGCCGAAGACCTCCAGGAACTTCTTGGTGGTTCCGTACAGCATCGGGCGGCCCAAGACTTCGGCCCGGCCGACGATCTTGACCAGTCCCTTGTAGCTCAGCGAGCGAATGACCTCGCCGACAGCCACCCCTCGGATAGCCTCGATGTCCGCACGCATGACCGGCTGCTTGTAGGCGATAATGGCAAGCGTCTCCAGTGCCGCGGGACTGAGCTTATTGTCACTGCGAACCTGCAGCAGCTTCTTGAGCCAGTAGTTGTAGAGGCTTAGCGTCAGCATCTGGTGGCCGCCGGCGATTTGCTCTATGCGAAAGGCGCTATTGTTCGCCCGGTACTTGTTATTCAAGTTTTCGATACATTCACGAACCTGCTTTGCGCTGGTCTCGACGATATCGGCCAGCCGGGCGTCCGGCAAAGGCTCATCGCTCGCAAACAGAACGGCCTCCACCACGGACTCGACCGTCGGCTCGGAGTCCTGATCGGGCACGGCGACATCAGTGCATTCTTCCTCAAGCGTTGGAGCGTCGGCATCCTCTATCGCCTGCGGCTCCTCTACTGCCTGTATTTCCTGCGTTTCCTCTATTTCCTGAGCTTCTTCTGTCATACATTTTTCCACTTAAACGGGTCAGCGTCTTTCTTGCTGATGCTAATTCTGATTCCTTTGAGCGGCTTTTGCAACACTTTCGCGATTTTTTTCAATATGAACCGCTCTGAGACGGTGTGACTTAGGCAAACGCAGGTCAGCCCGGC
>JBBTCR010000333.1:0-1036 GCA_038043105.1 Bacteroidota bacterium | reverse complement strand
CGGAGGGAAACCAGATCGACTTCGGTTTATATGATCGTCGAGCTTTTGCGCGCGAGCACCATGCCGATGGTGGATTTGTCAACGAGTCTCTGGACAATGCAGATACTCTTCGATGTTTCATGCAGCGAACAACTTGAAGATGCTTTCTTCCGTGGGAGCGCGAGAAGCTCCTCGGTGCCCTTCGCCCCGCCGTTAATCACGGTCTGCCACTGGGTAGAATCAGCCGGCCGGTACAGGATATCGATGATCGCTGCAGGGAACATGCGCTGCACGACATCGACGAACTGGCTGCCGAGGTCCTTCAGCGTGGCCGCTTTGGAGAGCTTGCGAAATGCGTCCTGGAGAGATTCGATCTGACGAGACAGGTGGTCGGCAAGAATGTCCTGAGACATCCTTTTTCTGGTAGCCATATCTTACTTCGGTTGTGAGAATGACTTCAGCGCATCTTCAACGGTAGATTCCTTCCCCGCGAATTCGAATAAGCCCATGATGGCTAACATTTTCCCGACCGCGGGATCAAGATTGGTGAAGACCAGTTTTCCGTTGACCTCCTCCAATTGCTCGATGATTTCAATGAGGAACGACATCCCGACCGAATTCACAACTTTCGATTGAGCGAGGTTTATGATGACCTTTCTGGTCCCGCTTTCGAAATGGCGATTGAATTCCTTTGCGATCGATTCTCCGCCAATATTGTTCACATATCCGGACGTTGCAATAACCAGGCAGTTGTCTCGGATCTCAGAGGTGAGGCTGAATGGCTGTTCCACGAGCAATCCCCTAGATGAGCAGCTTCTTGATGGTGATTTTCGTCCCGTTCTTCCCCGATTCGATACGGAAATCATCAGACATGGACTTCATGACCTTTAAACCCCATCCGCGCTTGTTCTTCGATCCCATCTTGGTCCGGATATCCGGTTCTTCGATGGTCGCAGGTTTAAAACCCTTGCCGTAATCCCGCACAAAAATGACAAGCTCTTTTTTCGTCATCGTGAACTCCACCCTCACCGTGGGGCTCTTTTCCCCCGCGTGCTCG
>JBBTCR010000332.1:0-4292 GCA_038043105.1 Bacteroidota bacterium | reverse complement strand
TGACCAGAGTCGAGCAAGCGCCCGTCACACCATCGGCATCCTCAAGCCGAGCCAATCGGGCGGAAGGCAGCATCTTCTACGGAGCGTTGACCGGGGGATCTGGAGCCGAGGCGAGCTGGGGCATTCCCGGCGGAGCTGTCGCCTTTGGCCGGAGTCTCGGGACCGGCGGCCGCCTGGGCTGGGGCGAAGGACAGACCGCATGCGTCGATTTTTCCCCTGATCTCAATGAAGAGGGTGTCAATGTGCGTACCGGCGGGACAGGGCTGCAGTCGATGCGGAACGAGCTCATCGGATCGGAAAACCTCGTTGACCGGTTTGAAGGATTTATTGAGACCAATCCGACGAACAAGAAGAAGATCAAGGGCTTTATCAACTTCTACCAACTTCGCTGGCGAGCGTCAAAGTCCGAGCCCAACGGCGAGGAAGGCTGGAATGTGTTTCCGAAGGCTATGCCGGCGCTCCAGGCATATGCACAGGATAGCACTGATGTTCGCGTGACCCTTTCCGGCAATATCCGCTTGGATGACCGACAGCTCTGGAACATTCCAATTCTGTTTATGATGGGCTATCTTGCCCCGGTGCAATACACGCAAATGGAATCGAAGAACCTTGGGAAATGGTTGCGACAAGGTGGTTTTCTCTTTGTCGACGATGGGTATGCAGCCATGTACGCAGCATTTAACAAGAGCGTGCGTGCGCTCTTGGAAGATGCGCTGGGTTACGATGCGGAATTCCAGAGAATTGCCAGCAACCATTGGCTGTACCATTGCTGGGAGGATTTCGGCGGACCGCCGTCAGGTCTCGATGATGCGAACCTTCCTCTCGAGCAAGACGGGAAGACGCCTCGACGGATTCCCGAACGATATCCGTACCTGGAAGGGATCTTTCTGAACGGCCGGCTTGCGGTCCTCATGTCAAGCAAAGGTTACACCCACGCATGGGGTCAGTGGCCCTTTGTTTCTCCCGCTCAAGGTGGACCGCTCGATAACGCTCGGCAATTGCATTTCGGAATCAACATCATGGTATACGCGAGCACAGCCAAAGGCGGTATCATTGATCAAAACAGGGCACGCGTTGCCAACGAATTCCAGAAGTGAGACGTTGTGGAAGGATTTGCTGAAAAGTTGGATCATGATGTGCGTTTCATCAGGCATCGAATGATTCCTCGCCTTGTCATACTCTGCGGTCTGCTGTTCGTCCTGAGCGGAATCGTCTCCGGTTGCGATCCAGCGTACCGATACATGTTCTTTCCACCCGAACGGACCGAATACACGCTCGCTCCCGACCCAAACCTCCTCTTTTCCACCAGCGACACGAGCTATTACGTTACTCGCGATAGTCTTTCCGTCGTGTTTGATCGCAAGACCTTCAAGGTAGAGATAAAATACTTTTCTGATTATCAGCTCAACACACTTGAGTTTCCTGACGATTCGCGTGATGCGGAATTCTCTGCCAACCCGTTCACGTTTGCGAACTGGATCGATCCGCAGCTGGGTTATGCGCCCAACCGGTTTACGGTCTTCAAGATCAGCATCTTCAATTATGCCTCTTCGAAACTCAATTTTGACCCGGAGCTCTCGTTCCTTGTGACTGACCGTGGTGATGTTCTTTCGGGCTACGGTCGCGAGGAGAAATCGAGCCGGAATCAAAGCATTGAGGGATATTTTCGGACGCGTAAGGGGAGCAGCGGTGTGGACGATGAGGTCTTCGAGCGCCGGATGGGGATCGTTCGCCAGACCGTGCTCTATCTCGGTCGACCCATTTTCCAGGGAGACAGCCGCGAAGGGATCGTGGTGTACGATGCGCTCGACGAGTCAATTGATAAAGTGAAACTCGTGATGAAGGGCTTCATTACGGCGTACAATGAAAACAATGAGCCGAGCGAATTCCTCGATCTGCAATTCTATTTCAAGCGCGTCCCCCTGCAAAAAGACCGATTCCAGCCTGTGGCAGCTGCTCACGATACAGCTGCTACCGCTACCGGGACAGGCGATGCCAGCTCGGTGGCCAGCACGCTGCGGAATGCGGCTTTTGAGCTCCACCAGATACGCTTCCGCGTCGAGGAAGAAGAGGGCGCCGCTGTGCAGCAAGATTGGAATGTAAAGCCAAATGCGCTCACCTCGCTCATCGGATTCCTGAAAGACAGTCTTAAGGTGCGCCCCGTCCTGAAGGTCTCGCCTGCCGATTCGCCGGAACTCTTGAATGCCAAAGTCGGATTTCTCTTCGCCGGACCGTCCAAGCCGATTTTTGCCGACGTCGAGGTTCAGGCTTTGGCCAATATGATCAAGCGCGGTGGCTTCCTCTTCATAGACAATTCAGCGTTCACGTCAAACTACCAGTATTATGATTTCATGATCGCACTGCTGCAAAACGTCGGATCGAAACTGGACCGACAGGTGAGGGTCGTTCCGATTCCGAATGACCATGCAATCTACAAAGTGTGGCGAAGGCTTTCCGGCCCACCGCAGGGGATGGATGACATCGAGAACATGCCGGACAAGCGGAACTACATTCAGGGTCTGTTCTGGCGTGACCAACTGGTCGCGGCGATATCGTCAAAAGGATATTCCATGATGTGGAATCAGCGGGACCCAAGCCGACTTGATCAATTCATTCTCGGTGCAAATCTGGTGACGTATTCAGTCAGCACCCTGAGACCGCAATAATTGTCGAGCAAAGAGCATAAACGGATACTCCACTTTTCGTCAAAGTCTACTATGCGTCTCAACTTCAGGCTCCTTCTTTTCCTCACGCTGTTGATCGGGTCGACCATGAGTGTGCGCGCGTATGGCGCCGGCATCGCAGGGCAGGATTCGGTTCGTCGACAGCAGCCGGACACTACAGTTCAAGCGTCAGCGCAGCAGAATTCCTGGAGCGAGCGAAAAATCATCAGCGTTGTTTTTTCCACTCTCATTCCTGGAAGCGGACAAACGTATCTCGGGCATACTGAAAAAGGAGCAGCCTTCACGTTAGGGACACTCACCAGCGGTCTGATTACCATACTGTCCGAGAACAATATCATTGGGAGAAACGAGCGACTCGATGAGTTGAAGGCTCAATACCAGGTCGCCACCAACTACATCGCGGCGGATACGATTTGGGCCAAAATGGTCAGCACAAGATCGATCCTGGACAAAGACGTGCGCAGGCGCGATCTCTTTCTCAAGCTGACCGTCGCGTTCTGGGTGGCGAACTTGGTGGATATCCTGTTCTTTAGCGACGATAAGGGGGAGAAGCCGTTTGGACTGCTAGAAACGGGAAGGACATCTTTCGCGTTGGTTCCCGATCCCAAGAATGGCATCAATGTTTCACTTTCCATACGATTCTGAAGGAACATGTTTACGAATACTGTGTCGATTGACCGCCCATGAAAAAACTTGCAGTTTTCGCTTGCCTTACTTTGATTTTCTTGTATCTTCTTGTACACGGTTGCACTGAACCGCAGGATCTCATTACTCCCACCCACTTCACGCGCGTCCCCGGGGTGCTTAATCTTCAGGGCGCCGTCGGGTTCACCCCTACGGGGAAACGACTTGTTCTTGTCGCGTGGGAGTACGATACCTCCAACTCAAATATTCGATCGTGGGACCTCACGCGCAGCGTCAACGACACAAGTGCGGCCGCCTTCGTTCCTCTGGAAATCATCCGGAAGCCGGCATCGGGCTTCCCGTCATACTCGGATACCAGCGCGGTTCTCCAGGGCCACAACATGGTAACCGATAGTGTCGATGTCTACTACAAGATTATTCCGAACGGCGTTCTCAACAATTTCGTCGGACAGCCGTCGGATGTCCTTCATGTCATTGTCCGTAAACTTTAATCCGTACAGCCACGGGGCATCATTTCCCACCCCCTCATTCAGCTAGAGAGGAGATCTACCATGAATCGCTTGCTATCACGCATTGCCGGTCTGATCAGTTGCCTTCTTGCACTGACGGTGATCGTGCAGGCACAGGACCCACTCAGTGCCACGAAGACCTCAATCTCCTTCGGATCAATCTCTGTTCTTACGTCGAAGAAAGACAGTTTCTACGTAAAGAACAGGACCCAGTTCGGGTATCAGATCACCGCGGTCGCGAAACGCTTTCCCGCCTATGTGGTTTCGTATGAAGGAAGTGGTGTGATCTTTCCTTTCGATAGCCTCAAGGTTCGCGTGACCTTCACACCCGATTCCGTCGGATCGTATCCTGACACTCTCGTGCTCACGCACAACGCCACACCGACCCCAATCAAGGTCGTTCTCAGCGGAACAGCGTCCAATCTTATTCTCATTGCGTCGCCCAGGACGGGGG
>JBBTCR010000331.1:11063-15089 GCA_038043105.1 Bacteroidota bacterium | reverse complement strand
CCCAGTGGCTAAAGTTTCCCAATCTCTTTCCAAAGAGGCAAAGGAGATTTTTGAGCAAGAGCTCAAGCTCCGGTTCACCGCACGCAGCCGCTAACCAGCGAGTGTGGCATCAGGTGTGTCCAGATAGGCGATGTGCCGCGTTTGCCGACCTTGTCTGTCCCGCATTCGCACATGCATGAAATCCATAGCATCCTTCATCAGGATAAGGAGTCCCATATGTCATCTGAATCATCGCCCGAACGGCAGACGATGAGGAAACGTCTCGCACGGTGGAGAGAGTTTTTCTTCGCACAGAAGTATCGGTTTGATCTTGGTCAGTCATTCCTCGTGATCGTAAACTTCACGCTCCTCATCATCGCAGCGAGCGACAAGCTTCAGATCTTCTTTGGTGTGCCCCGTCTGCGATCACTGTTGGTCGTGATTGTGCCGCTAGGGTTTATCGGTGTTTGGATCTTCGGTTATTTTATGGACAATATTGTGCGCGCAGCGCAAATGTCCGAACGGCAGTCCGTCAAGCGGAGTGAAGTGTGGGCCCACCACAACGAGCAAATGGACCGCATCGAGCAAGAGCTGAAGGAGCTCAAGGAAATGCTGAAAAAGGATGGGGGCGTGTAGTGCGCACGATCGCTAGAGTTCTCTCTACGCTGCTGCTAATTTTGGATGAGTGCGAAGGCGATCTCAGCGGATTTTAGGAGATCTTCGATGAGCACGAACTCTTCGAACGTGTGAGGCTTTTGAGCACCGATCCCTAGGTTGACCGCAGGGAGCCCCTTGGCGTTGTAGATGTTTGCGTCGCTTCCTCCCGTGTACCGAATTGGCTGGGGGCTTAGACCGACATAATTCAAAGCTCTTTCAACTTCCCGGATGATTGGTGCATCCTGGGAGTGAACGTAGGGTTCGAAGTCAACCTTGCGCTCAAAGATGAGCTTTCCTTCTCTGTCCAGCGATTGCGACAGAGTTCTCTCGATCAGTTGTAGCTGCTCCTGGATGCGCGCCGGAGAGAACGATCGAACCTCTCCGTGAATGTCAACTCTGTCGGGAACGACGTTGGTTGCCTCACCCCCCGAGATTTTTCCGATATTGACCGTCAAATCCTGATCAATCCTTCCGAGCTGAAGCTTTGCGATGCCGGCACTGGCCAGAGCGATCGCATTGATCCCTTCTTCGGGAGCAACACCGGCATGAGCAGCTTTGCCGATAAATCGCGCGTTGAAGAACGAAAGACCCACGCAATCTTTGATATACACACCGGGTCGTTTCGAGCAGTCGAACACGAAAACGGACTGGACGTTGTAGGGCGATAGATCGATATCGCTCGCTCCCAAGAGTCCAATCTCTTCAGCAATGGTGAAGGCGACGAAGAAATTCTTCCGCGGCAATGTGCGTTCGGCTGCTGCAAGCAAGAGATAGGTAAGAATCGAAAGGCCAAGTCTGTTGTCTGCACCGAGAATCGTCGTCCCATCCGACGTGATCTTCTCTTGACTCACTACAGGTTTGAGTCTTGCCGTCGGGAGCACAGTATCCAGATGCGCGGTGAGCATCACGGCCGGCTGGCTTTGATCATAACTCGGTGGAAAGCATAACAGGTTACCGGCGGTACCGCCGAGTTTTGTCCCGCTTTTATCTTCAAGGACGCGAACACCCGCGGCGTGAAGCACAGCGGTCACCTCGTCGGCGATTTGGCGTTCGGCGAGGGGAATCCCATCAATAGTGACAAACCGCGTGAAAAGATCAATAAGACGTTCTCGGCGTGCGGCGGGGAGCGGCATTGGAATGTCCATTTCAGTCTTCGGTAGAAGAGAAACTACCGTTGCACGGCAATTTACACTTTTTCCTCTTGATGTCAATTGCCACGCTTGTGATAGCTGAGTGGAAACGGCACCTCACACTACTGACCGAGAACCTTGAGATGTGTCTCGACGCTTCTCGCGAGGGCCTGTAGGTTGTATCCCCCCTCGAGAACCGACACAATCCGGCTGCCGGAGTATTTCGAGCTGATTTCTGCAACGAGCTCGGTCATTTTCGCGAAGGAATCCTCGGTGAGATTGATATGTGCCAGCGGGTCGTCCTTGTGCGCGTCAAATCCTGCAGAGATCATCACCAGCTGAGGCTGAAACTTGTGAAGGGCTGGCAGGATCTGTGTCTGGAACGCGTCGAGGTAGTCTTTCTCCACGCTCCCCGCGCCCATCGGACAATTCAAGGTAAACCCGTCTCCTCTGCCTTCTCCTCGTTCGCTGGCCGCTCCGGTGCCCGGGTAATAGGGATATTGATGAAGGCTGATGTAGAATACAGAATCGTCCTCGTAGAAAATCTCCTGTGTGCCATTCCCGTGGTGAACATCCCAATCAATGATCGCAACGCGCTCAACCCCGTACCTTTGCTGCGCGTAGCGGGCTCCGATTGCAATGTTGTTGAACAGACAAAATCCCATCACGGTCGAGGTTTCCGCATGATGTCCCGGCGGCCTCACGGCGCAAAACGCGCTCTTCAGCTTTCCTGTCATCACTTCATCAACGCCTTGCAGGACCCCTCCAGCGGCCAGCAGCGCGACATCGTACGACTCTCTACAAACGTGCGTATCACCGCTGTCAAGGATCTGCTCGCCCCCCAGGCAACGAACCTTAATCATTGCCGAGTAACGCTCCGGATGGACCTTGTGCACCCATTCCAAAGGCGCAGGCTCAGGACGGAGGTGTGAAAGTTGCTGCCACAAGGGGGTGTTCAGAAGATGCTGCACGAGCGTCTCGAGGCGTTGAGACCGCTCCGGATGGCCGATGCCAGTATCGTGTTTGAGGTAATCGGGGTGGTAGATGAATCCTACAGTGCTCATAGGGATACCAAAATCAGAGTATTGAGGAAATTGATTGCACGACTCAAAAAGTAAATTGTTGAGACTGATTTCAAAGGGCCTTCTGCAATGTGCGCACGGCAAACCAGAATGAGAGCAGCAAGAACGCCCCGAATCCAACAGCTTCAAGCATGAAAGAGGAAAAGCTTCCTAACCCTATTGTCAGAAAGCGCAAGGCGTCCGTCTGCCATGTCAGCGGATTCGCGCACGATATTGCCCGCAGCCACGACGGCACTTGCTCAAGAGGATAGAACATACTGCTCAAAAACATCAACACAAAATAGGCGACGTTGATCACGGTATTGAACGTATCGTTCCTTCGGATTCGAAAGGCCACAATAGCAAGAAAGAAAAACCATCCCGCGGTTCCGATTGTCATCCCAATGAACACGAACGGCAGCAACTCCCACCGGATACCAATTTGCAGTATCAAGGTTCCCGCCGCAATCGTCAGCACGCACTGGACTACTGCCATAACACATTGAAAGAGAATTTTCCCGAGCAGAAACTGGCCCCTCGTCATGGGATAGGTGAGAAACTCATAGAAGATTCCATTGTCGCGGTCAACGAAAAAACCGTACGACTGGTTCATCGCGCTGCCGAAGGACGACATCGAGAGCACCCCGCCGAGAAAGAAGGCGTTGTACGGCACAATCGCTTCGCCGATCCTGAGGCCATGACCAAGCGCCTTGTCGAAGGCGACGCCGAACATCAGCAGGTAGAGCAAGGGGACGGCGAGATCGAAGAACAGCCACGTTGGGCTCGTCCTGCGGATGAGATATTCCCGGTAAACGACCGCCAGTACTTCCCGCATCAGTCAATACTCGCTTTCTTGTCGACAAGCTGAAGGAAAACGTCCTCGAGGCTGGCGCTTGTTATCTCGAAGTGCCGGAGTAGTCCAGTCTGCTTCACAGCGGCGAGAACATCGA
This sequence comes from Bacteroidota bacterium, assembly GCA_038043105.1. Lineage (GTDB taxonomy): Bacteria > Bacteroidota > Ignavibacteria > UBA10030 > UBA10030 > VGWB01. The sequence goes on along the minus strand of JBBTCR010000331.1, from coordinate 11,312 downwards.
GAGCCGCGGTTGCCTCCCGCACGGTCACTTCGATCGTGTTGTTCTTGATGTCGATGTTAAGCGGATTCCGTTCTTGAATGGCTTGAAGAACATCCTGAGATACGGTTTCCAATGAGAGGGTCAGGTAGAGAAGGCGGAGGCTCATCGCTTTGACATGTTCAACGCTGCCCCGGGCAATAATCCTGCCCCGGTTCATGATAGCAACAGAATCGCAAAGCTCTTCAGCTTCGTCCAAGATATGCGTCGTCA
>JBBTCR010000331.1:0-11053 GCA_038043105.1 Bacteroidota bacterium | reverse complement strand
TTGCGTGACTCCTCCTTGATCGCCTCTAGCGTCGCTCGTTTGTGGAACGCGTCCATGCCCGTTGTGGCTTCATCCAGAAAAACAATCGGCTTGTCTACAATAAAGGTCTTTGCGACCTGTACTCGTCGCTTCAGCCCGCCGCTTAAATCTAACCCTTTCTCGTTCAAATACTCTCGAAGGCCGAACAGCTCGGTCACACGGTCTGTCCGCTCCTCAATTTCCCTTGACGTCAGGCCATGGAACCTCCCGAAGGTGCGGAAGTTGTTACGCACGGAGAGGTAAAGCTCGATCGCGTTCTCCTGAACGACCACGCAGATCTGTTTGCGCACACCAAGTGGATCAGCCACAACATCATGTCCGGCAACGCGTGCTGCGCCGGACGTCGGTGCAAGCAGTGTCGTGAGGATTTTGATCGTGGTTGTTTTCCCCGCACCGTTGGGACCGAGCAGACCGAAGATTTCTCCCTGCCGAACCTCAAAGGAGATGCCGTTCACCGCTTTCACCGGTTCGTGACGTCTTTTCTGATATATTTTGATGAGGTCGAGGACCTCGATCGCAAAGTCTGACACGCGCGTCGTGAAATGAATAAAGTTGTCGCTGCAGAGATATTGTGTGAACGCCAATCTAACAATTTCTTTCACATTTTTCATGTTGAATATCGGTTGAGCTTTGCATTTCGCTTTCGTGCTCTTTATATTCAATGCCCAAGGCAAGCCGATCGTTGCGGCTCAGCTTTTCAATGGAACAAATCAATGGCGAGCATGAGACTGTTCACTTCCCGCATTGTTCTCAAGACCCCTCCTCATTTCAATTTTTGGCGGGCCGTCTACAGTCATGGTTGGTGTGCACTTCCCCCGTTTCGAGTAGACAAAGAGAATGACACCTTCTCGCGGCTGCTTGAGCTCAAGGATGGATCTCTTGCTCACTGCGCGCTATCGGATGCTGCGGACGCTCTTTCCGTGAGCATTCAAAGTGAAAAAAGGGTCAGCCACGCTGACAAAGAGGAGATCAGGACTCAGCTGAGCGAATGTTTTCGAATGGAGGAAGATCTCTCGGGGTTCTACCGGGAGGCAAAACTGTACCCTCGATATCGTTGGATACCCGCTGTTGGGGCTGGGCGATTGCTGCGAGCGCCGACGGTCTTCGAGGACGCTGTGAAGATGATCTGCACGACCAACTGCAGTTGGTCGCTGACAGAAGTGATGATCAAGAACTTGACACTGCTGGTTGGGAAGAAATTTGTGGATGAGGTTGGCAGTTTCCCGAACGCAAACGCGATTGCAGGACTGTCCGAATCCTTCGTTAGGAAGCACATCAGAGCCGGCTACCGTTCTCCGTACTTGGTTGAACTTGCTGAGCGAGTCGCTGCCGGTAAGTTGGATGCTGAGTCGTGGCGCACCTCTGAACTGCCGACGAACGAGCTCTTCAAGCAAGTTCGATCAGTCAAAGGGATTGGCGAGTACGCCGCAGGGAACCTCTTGAAGCTGCTCGGGCGATATGACTACCTCGGTCTTGATTCGTGGGTTCGGGCAAAGTTCTACGAACTCCATAAGAACGGTCGCCGTGTGAGCGACAAGACGATTGAGAAGCACTACGCGCCGTTCGGGAAATGGCGAGGTCTGTTCTTCTGGCTGGAGATGACGAGAGACTGGTACAGTCACAAATTTCCGTTCTGAGATGTTGATCGACCTCGTTCAAAAACTCGTTCGCTCGGCTTTCTGGCGGTTGGGCATGGAAAGCAGATCCATCGAGCTTGAGTCATGCGTTCTGCACTATTTCGAATATCCACATCCCACCCCGAGAGGGACTATCGTACTTGTCCATGGACTGGGGACATCATCGAGCACGTGGCTAAAGATCCTTCCAATACTGATCAAGAACCACCGCGTCATCGCTCTGGACTTGCAGGGATTCGGGTTTTCGGATTTGAAGCCGGGGAAATCCTTTTGCACAATGAGCGAGCATCGGGCGGCTCTCTCGACTCTTGTTGAGCATGTCACTCAGAGTCCGTTCACGCTTGTAGGACAGTCATTCGGCGGCTGGCTCTCCGTTCGCTATGCGGCCGAGCACCCTCGAAGGATAACGCGCCTCATCCTCATCAACACGGCAGGTATCTACTATCGCGGAGTTGAGGACTTGCGCGAACTGTTTGCTATCGAGACGACAGCGGACATGCGAAGGCTTCTGGATGCCTTATGGTATCGGTATCCGTGGTACTTCAAGCCGTTCACGACTGCGATATTTCGAGACCTCTCACAACGCAACATAAGCGACATCGTCGCGTCGATCGATGCGAAGGATTTTCTGGTTGAGGAGTTGGCTCAGCTGAGGTTGCCGGTGAGCGTTATCTGGGGGAAAGACGACAACGTCATTTCATCGGCGAGTGTGGACGTCATCAAGAAATTCGTGCCGGGATGTAACGTTTACCTTATCAGTCGGTGCGGCCACGTTCCCCAGCTGGAGAGACCGGAAGAAGTGAAAAGGATCTTCACCTCCATTTTGACACAAGGTGTGCATGGGCTGGATTGATGATGTGAAGCTTGAGCTTGTACGGGCAGAGGAGGCGCGAGAAATCGGAAATGCAGGGAAGGCACGAACGTCGGCGCGGCGGGCTGCGGGAATTGCGATATCAGAACTTCAGAGGCGCTTTCCTCAACAATATTATGGCGAGGACTTTATTCGGCAGTTACGTTCATTCGCGGCTGATGCCACGCTTCCCGAAGACGTGCGAGGCGCGGCAGCCAGACTTCACTCAAGACTCTCCTTGGACTTCGAATCCCAATCAGAAAATCCCGTTGCTGATGCGATGACGATCATCGAGTTTATCCGCGAGCGGCTGGGCTAACCTCTACAGACCTTCTGCGGCCATGTAGTCGTTGATGTCGTATCGCACATTCTCGTCCGTGTTGGGGTCGGCTTTCTTGAACTTCCTCAGAAGCAATAAGGGGACCGCGACGGCGGTCGTGAGAAGCAGAAATCCGGTTAAAAAGGCAAAGCGTTTCAAGAGATCCTCGCTCAGTTGAGTAGAACAATGATTTCCAGGTGCCACATCGAAATGACCGCAACAGAGAACCAAGCCTGCTGATCCATCTGCTCTAATAACACACGTTCGAGCTCTTCCCGTTCCTTCTCAGCAAGCTTTCGATATGAGTATCTGATCGACATGCGTTCTCCGTCCTGTAGAAGGCTACGAAACAGAAGCCTAAAAGTTTGTACTGCCAGTCACATGGAGCGCGTCGATAAACAAAACCCCCGGCGTTGAACCGGGGGTCTCAGTTTCCCAAGAGCCGGAGCCTCCCCCCAGCAGGCCACCACTCTGTCCGGCTCTCAACTCGCCTGACGTATTTCCCGTTTATTGGACGATATAAGGAATCCCCCAAATCTGCGCTGAAAACGGGGCAACATCATTAAAGAGAGATCCCCTTGTCAGGGCGTCGATCAGAATCGTGTGGCGTCCGACGATATGTCCTGCCCAGGAGGATTCAAACACTCGCTCGTACAGATTACCGACCTGAGTCTGAGAAACGAGTTTCATCCGAACGTGCAGCGCCTTGACACGATGCTCAGGACCCATAATCAGCAGCATAATCGGTCGATGGAGCGAGACCCAATCCGTATCAGGGTCGGCACTCGTGAGCGTTACACGAATCTTGACTGGCTGGCTGGGAACCAGGATGGGAAGCGGACGCGGGCCAGGCCGGTTCAATTTGAAGAAGTAGTCGGTCGGGTTGTTGATGATATGGGTGTCATTCCCAATTGTCACCTCAAGGCTCTTGATGGTTACCTCAGAGCCCTCGGTCCCGCCCTTCACGCCAGAGATCTCATCAGGCCTCCAATTCCGACTTGGATCGCTAGTACGACCTTGGCGGTAGAATTTCACCTTTCGGTTTGTGACATTCGTAAAAGGCTTTGTGACCTTCGTTACGCTATCCCTCACGCTGGATCTAGCCAGGATGATCACGTCCCCCTTGATGGTATGAGTAACCGTCGCGATGACGGTCGTATCATTCACGCTCTCGAACTGTGTGTCGAGACTCATGCTGGTGACCCGTCGCCCCCACGCGATGGGGGTAATCGGGCTTGCCGTCTTGCCCAGCGAGGAACCGAACGTCACGGCATCCCCATCATCCAGCGCGTACGGATCGCTCGTGAACAGCTGATCCTCAAGGATCATTTTTCTCATTGCCGCGAGGTCTCCCTCATCCAGAGAGCTATCCGGTCCGGTGACCGACTTTGAGCAACCGGAAAGAAGCGCTCCTGCCATCAAAAGAGACAACGCTGCTGCAAACACATCCCTCCTCATAATGCCCTCCATACAATGGTTGTGAGAAATAGATCTGCCACATGCCTTTGACCCAGGCAATTCCTTCCGGTTTAACGGCTGTCTCGATTCCACGAGTGCTGGAACGAGAAAGCCCTGGATGCAAAGCCAAATCAGTCCTGCACTTCGAAGCGGCAGCGAGCATACGAGGAGTACCATTATTGAGAAAATTGCGTTTCAGCCAGCCTGCATTGTGAGTAGGGATCGGCAACTAGATGAGCCTTTGCGGCTCGCTGAGCTTTGCAGGAGGTGGCATGTCGATCAAATGTGGCCGTTCTCACAGGCATGTTTCACCTTGACTTTCATCACATCAGCCGATATATTAGTCGCCCAGCGGGCGTGGTGTACAGCAGCAGGTCGCTCCGTTTGTCCAATCTCGCACAATCCGGCTCTCTACTGACCAAGTCTATGCCAGAGGAATTCAGTTTCCTACAAAGCGTCCCCATTTTCGCTGATCTTGAAAAGGACGAGCTCATCAAGATCGAGAAGCTCGGTGTCCGCAAGAAGTACAAGAAGGGCAACATCGTTGTTCTCGAGCAGGAAATGGGAGCAGCCCTCTTTGTGATCGTTACGGGCAAGGTCAAGATCGTCCGGACCGATGAGGATGGGCGCGAGGTTATCCTGTCCATCTTTGGCCCCGGTGAGTTTTTTGGAGAGATGTCATTGCTTGACGGCCTTACTCGTTCGGCAAGCGTCGTGGCTCTCACCAAGACAGAGCTCTTCATGATCCATCGACGCGATTTCCTGAAACTGTTGCACGAACACCCCCAAGTCGCCATCTCTCTCCTCGGAGAGCTTACCATGCGGCTCCGCAAGGCGGATGGTCAGATCAAGAGCCTTTCCTTGAAAGACGCCGCCGGTCGTGTTGCCAATGTGATTCTCATGTTGGCGGATGACATTGGTGTGTACCGGAAAGGGAAAGTTGAGATCGATGAGCTGCCGCTGCAGCAAGACATGGCAAACATGGCTGGCACATCGCGGGAAACGGTCTCGCGCATGATTCATCAATTTATTCGGGAAGGACATCTGCAGCTGAACGGCAATAAATTGACGATCAACGACTACGATGAGTTCCGCAAGGAGTACTTGTAGTACATCCCATCGCTCCACGACATTCCGTGGGGGACCCCTCCGCTCCGGGTCGGTAGTATCGGGCGCTTCCAAGTGAAATTCCTCATGTCGAACCTACAACATACGAACGCATGGCACAGACGGTGGGGTCTGGGAACACGGGAGAAGCCGTACACGCAGACCGATCAGGTTCCCCATCCTCAGCAGGGCGTGCTGATCTCCACACACATACAACTCACTCGGATGGTGCTTTATCGCCTTATGAGTTGATACGACGAGCACATGGGTTAGGACTTGCGGCGGTATCGATTACGGATCACGATAATGTCGCTGGGCTCGACGATGCGATTGAGTGGGGGAAAAGCCTGGGAATAGAAGTGATCACGGGTCTTGAGTTGAGCGTGACGCTGGGCGATAAAGACGTTCACCTTCTCGCCTACTTCATTGATCACCGGAACCAGGATTTATTGGATTATTTGACGTTCTTCCGTCGGGAACGGCTCAAACGAGCTGAGCGCATCGTCCAGAAGCTCAACAAGATCAATGTTCCTCTGACGATGGATTCGGTGCTCGAGCAAGCCGGTGTTGGCTCCGTCGGTCGGCCACACATTGCGAATGCTCTTCTCGATGAAGGATTGATCGAGACGTACCACCAGGCGTTTGAAAGGTACATCGGAACGGGGGGACCCGCGTTCGAGAAGAAGTACCAGCTCACTCCTGCCGATGCCTTCAGGCTGATTACCTCGGCGGGAGGGCTCTCGTTCCTGGCTCATCCCGGCAAGTACACAAACGAGCTCGAGCTTTCGACACTGATCAAAAATGGCTTGGACGGCATTGAGGTGATTCATCCGTCGCACGATGAGAAGCTGCAGGAGTATTACAAAGGACTCGTGAATCAGTACTTCCTTCTCGAGAGCGGGGGTTCAGATTTCCACGGCGGAAAGAAGAACGACGACCACACCTTCGGTACGTACACGATCCCGATGCAGATCGTCGAGATCATGCGCAGCAGGCTTTTTACCTGAAGCACCGTGAACATCGGGCGAAGAGTGCAGCAGACGAGAACGAGCGGCAGGGGCTATCGATTTGCGATCGTCGTGAGCCGCTTCAACGTCTCGATCACAAAGAAACTCCTTGACGCAGCGGTCGATTGCTTGAAGAAGCACGGCGTCCGGAAAGAAGATGTGAGAATCTTCCCCTGCCCTGGCGCATTTGAGTTACCTCAGGTTGCCAACGTGCTGTGTGCTTCTGGAAATTGGGATGCGGTGATCTGTTTAGGTGCGGTGATCCGCGGGGAGACTCCTCATTTCGAGTACGTGTCATCTGAAGCGGCCCGGGGAATCCAGAATGTCTCTCTCTGGCATTCGCTGCCTGTGACGTTCGGGGTTCTGACGACGGACACGAAGCAGCAAGCGCTTGAGAGGGCGGGGGGCAAACACGGGAACAAAGGATGGGATGCAGCCCTTGCTGCGCTGGAAATGGCACATCTGTTTGAAGGACTGAAGAAACGACGGAGGTTGGTGTCGAAGAAGTAAGGCGGGGATGAGAAGGTTCGATGAGTAGATTGGCAGCGTTGGTTTGTTCGGGTCTAATCGTTGTACCCTCGATGGTGCTGGGCCGCCAGAGCTCCCTCGACTTCGGGCGGTGGAAAAACTATACTGATATGAAAGCCGTGCGTGGAGTTGTTGCGTCGCGAGAGAGCGTGTGGGTTGCAACTGCCGGCGGGCTGTTCCTCTCTATCCCCTCCTCAAGCCAATACACCAAGTTCACGAATTCCGAAGGTCTCAGCTCGAACGACCTCTCCGCTGTGACCATTGACGGTTCAGGGCGGGTCTGGATTGGCGCGTCCGACGGATCGATCAATGTCTACGATCCTGCAAATCATCAATGGCGAGAGATTCGGGCAATCAAGGAATCTGAGAGAATCCAAAAAGGGATCCGGACGTTTCTCGTTCGTGGGGACTCGCTCTTGATCGGGACCGAGTTCGGCATCACCGTCTTCCTGTTCTCACGCTTTGAATTCCGCGATACGTACGCCAGCTTTGGCTTCCCAACCCAGGCTAAGATCAACGACCTGCTTATCCACAAGAACCGCATCTGGGCAGCTACGGATCTTGGCGTCGTGTCGGCGGCATTAAACGCGAGCAACCTCTCCTCTCCGACATCGTGGTCCAGGTACGAGACAACAGAGGGCCTGCCCGCAAAGAATGTGACCTCGATTGTTGCGTTCCACGATACCATCCTGGTCGGAACGACGAATGGCCTCGCGACTTTCGATGGGAACGTGTTCCAACCGTTGGGATCGACGAGCGGTAAAGAGATTGTGGATATGCTCACTCGCGCCAACGATGTACTTCTTGGGTGGAACGAAACCCAAGGCTCTTCCATTGCGACGCTCTCTCGTCCCCTTGGTTCACCAAGTATCCTCGCGACAAATTCTCAGACATACGCGACAGCAATAGCACTCCAACCGACATCATCCGGTTTCTGGGTTGGTACCACAACGCGTGGACTCGCTCATTGGACAGGGACGAAGTGGGAATACAGTGTGCCGAACGGACCGCAATCGAGTTTCTTCAGCAGTCTCGTTGTGGACGAGAACGGCGTTCTCTGGGGCGCCTCGGGCATCAGTGGTCGCGGTCAAGGGTTCTACCGGTACGATCCTGCCGCGCCGGAGGGACAGCAGTGGAAGAATTACACGGTCGCTGACTATCCCGTGATGCAAACGAACGACTACTACAAAGTGTCGCCCGGAACCAAGGGCTCGCTCTGGGTCAGTTCATGGGGACGTGGCGTTCTTGAAGTGGTGGGCGATTCGATCAAGCGGAGGCTGGATCAGATCACGCAGCCCGCGCTTGCGGGTTCTGTCCCTCAAGACCCCAGCTATGTCGTGATTGGCGGTGTTGCGACGGATTCGAAGGGGAACACGTGGATCGTCAATCGCACGGCAATCAACGGGAACCATCTCGCGCAATTGTTCGGCAAGGACTCGGTCCGATATCGAACCTCTCCCTCCGAGGGCGTGTTCACCAACATTGTGGTTGACCGCAACAACACGAAGTGGTTTGCGAACGCCGAGCCGAACAACAAGCCTGCGATGGGGCTGTACTATTTCAATGAAGATACCGTTGTGACGGGAACTCGACTCTCGGGCGGATGGGGTCTGATGACATCCAACGACGGTTTGCCGAACAATACGAACAACGTCATCCTGTCGCTGGCTGTGGATCTGGATGGTGACGTCTGTGTAGGCACGGATATTGGGATGATGATCATCAACGAACCGCGCAATCCAAAGGCGGCGACGAGCAGAGTAGCTTCATTCCCTCTCCGCGGGCAGGTCATTCAGGCCATCGCTGTCGACGCGGTCAACAATAAGTGGGTGGGGACAAAGGAGGGCGTAATCGTTGTCAGTCCTGACGGCACGCAACTCCTGGCACAATACAGCGTTCTGTCCACAAACGGCAAGCTTGTTGACAATGATGTTCGATCGATTGCAATTGATCAGAAGCGTGGCATCACTTACTTCGGAACGGAAAAAGGTCTTTCGAGTCTGGAGATAACGCCCGTTCAGACGGCGAGGAATTTTTCATCGCTGGAGGTCGGACCTAACCCGTATGTGATTCCCAGCAGCCAGCAATTGACGATCCGCAATCTCGTTCCTGAGAGTTCAGTCAAAATAGTATCAGTTAATGGAACGCTCGTCTCGGAGTTTCGGGCTCAAGGGGGAGGCCGGGCGTTCTGGGATGGAAAGGACCTGAAAGGTGAGCTGGTTCCATCCGGAGTGTATTTTGTTGTCGCATATGCAGATAACGGGAACCAACTCAGCACAGGCAAAGTCGCCATCGTAAGGAGGTGAGGGCTAGGAAGAAGCGAAGGAGAATTGCGGAATGCGAATTGCGGATTTCGAATATCGAAATCCTAAAGGTTTCATCCATTCGTACTTGGAATTCTGGATTTGTCTAGTATTTCGTATTTAGGATTTCGAATGTTGAACATCGAACGCCGAATGTCGAACATCGAACTTTGAACTTCAAACTCTAAACTTTTTTTGAAGGGAGGGTGTAACGCCTTGGAAAATACGTATAAGGACGAAATCTTCACGAAACGGGTCCGAGCCGGCAAGCGCACGTACTTCTTTGACGTGAAAGCGACGAAATCGGAGAAGGACTTTTACATTACGATCACCGAGAGCAAGCGTGTAGGGGAGGAAGAATACGAGAAGCACAAGATCTTTCTCTACAAAGAAGATTTCGAGAAGTTCCGGGATGCATTGGATGAGACGGTAGATTACGTCCAGGCCAAGCTCCTGGTGCAAGCCGAACAGACCGGCGGAGAGGTAGTGGCAGAGAAGCCGGTATAGTTGCTACTAGGTTCTCTTCACGACAAACGAAAAAGCCCGCGTACCATTGTGCGAGGGCTTTTTTTGTTGACGGCAGCGAGTCCGAGATTTTCCCTTGACTCTCTAGAACCTTCTGGCTATATTTCTACGCTTTTTTTTGGCAAAATCGCTCTTTTTTCAACGAAAAGCGGATTTTTCCGGGCTCCGAAGAACTGTTTTGCGAATTGTGAGACCGGAAATCTCGGGGGAAAACGGTGAGCGTGTTGCGAATCAATATCTCTAACCTCGCTGAGGGTACCCATCACCGTTCTCTCGAGGCAGGCCCTGAGGAGATCGGTCTCGATAGCCGCTTCTCGAAGGCGATTCACCTCGAGGCAACACTGGAAAAGACCAGCCGGCAGCTTTACTTGCAGGTCGAATTCAAGACAGGGGGCGCCTTCACGTGCGATCGTTGCCTGGATGAATTTGAAAAAGAGTTTGCCGCAGCGTATCGCGTGTTCTATGTGACCGACGATAGCGGATGGGTTGGGAAAGACGAAGAGGGGATCCAGGTCATTTCGCCGGATGCAAACTACATCGACCTGAATGAAGATGTCCGGCAATATGTGATTCTCGCGTTGCCCCAGAAAATCCTTTGCCGGGAAGAGTGTGCAGGCCTCTGTCCAAATTGCGGCACAAACCTGAATCGAGCGAGGTGCAACTGTGAGACGGAACAGGTTGATTCACGCTTGGCCGGCTTGAAAAAGTTTCTTGGGAATTAGAAAACGAAATACTCGAAGACTACTGTCAGGTAAAGGTTTCTTCTATGCCAAATCCAAAACGACGCAACTCAAAAGCACGCGGGCGAAAGCGCCGCACGCATTATAAGGCGACTGCCCCTGCAACCGCCGAATGCCCCAACTGCCACGAGCAGAAGCTTATGCACAGAGCTTGCCCAAACTGTGGCTACTATAACGGTCGTTCCATCATCATTCCAAAAGAAGCGTAAATCTCCCGACATGTGTCATCATCCCGCTTTGTTCCAGACGAGGCGGGATTTTGTCTCTGATACCGGAAGCTTCAAACCGACCAACTTGAGAGCTGCGGTATCAGCGTTGAATTCTTTCACAGCAACAAGAGAACAAATCCCTTGGGCCGACAACTGAGAATTGTGCTCGATGCGATGGGGGGAGACTATGCGCCGGTGAATGAGGTCGCAGGAGCCATCCAGTCTCTACGCCAGGCCAACAACGAGTTCGAAGTCATCCTCGTTGGAAAAGAGCAAGAGATTCGAAAGGAATTGGATGCCCAGAACGCCCAGGGACTCTCGTATTCTATCG
>JBBTCR010000330.1:0-7091 GCA_038043105.1 Bacteroidota bacterium | reverse complement strand
GCTCCCTACAAAGCAATTGGGCTTGAGATCAATCGGGGCAGCCGGACATCATACTTGTGCGTGAAGCTGGATCTTGAGATGGAGGTGGCAAGGGAGAACATCCGTCCGCGGTATCTTTATGAGTTGGGTAAGATGTTGTATGGTGAGTTCGAGACAGACGCCCACTATCTTTTTGCCACGGTCGAGAACAGCGCTGTGCGATATTCCGCTGCAAACGTGCTGAAAGTGATTTACAAAGGAAAGCCGCTGATGGAAGCGCTGGCAAATACGCATGGACTGCAGCTCGACGGCTCAGCAGACCGCGTCGGATTTGTGAAATGGAGATATTGGGAGGATAGCGTTCAATACAAGTGAGGTCACTCAGGCGCCAGCAATGATCACCACGGTTACACTGAACCCGATGCTTGATAAGACGGTCTCTGTCGAATCGCTGGAACGCGGCAAGATTCACCGGGCCGTCAAACTGGAGTTGGTGGCCGGCGGCAAAGGGATCAACGTCTCGAGGCAGCTCAAGCAGCTTGGGCTCAAAACGACCGCCACTGGATTTCTCGGAGGAGAAATTGGTTCAATTGTCCAGCACCTCTTGCGTGACGAGGGGATTGATCAGGACTTTGTCATCACGGATGCGATGACACGAGAGGGCATAACGTATCGTGAACCCGATGGGACCTATACCGCTGTGTTTGAGCCTTCCGCGAGGATCGAGGTGAACTATATCCACGAGCTGAATAAAAAGCTCAACGCTCTTGCACCTCAGAGCACGTGGATGGTGTGCAGTGGAAGCTCGCCCGGGCTTGAAGCGGATGATCTGTATTACGAAGCGATCATCATTGCGCACCGCGCCGGCATCCCAAGTGTTCTTGATTCCTACGGGTATGCATTCGAGCTGGCTCTTAACGCCATACCAGCCCTTGTCAAGCCGAACAAGCATGAGTTCGAGACAACCTTCGGCCGTGAACTCAGGACTGATGAGGAATTCCTGAGCGGGCTGGATCTTCTGTTGAGCAAGGGAGTTCAGTACTCCATCATTACGAATGGTGCGAACCCGTGCTATGCTGCGGTCAGGGGCCACTACTGGAAAATTACTCCCCCGAAGATCCCAGCCGTTAACCCCACCGGGTCTGGAGACGCGACGATCGCAGGCATACTGTACGGGTTTCGACAAGGATGGAAATTCGAGAGATGCCTGAGCTTCGGCGTTGCAGCCGGAGCCGCAAACGCGCGAAAGTGGGAGATCGCCAGTTCCAGCTCTCAAGAAATTCAAGACCTAGAGTCGCAGGTCGTTGTTCAAAGGCTACAGTAATTGGTGAATGAGCAAGTTCCATTGATTGGAATATTATTTGGCGCATGTTGACGGGTCAAGATGAAAGGTAGGGGAGAACGATGAACAGACGATTAGAACAAGCGCTCAACTGCCGGAGCTCGGATCGATTCCCGTTCTTGCCAGCAATCTATGAACATAAAGCATGGTTTGTTGGAGAAACGCCATCCAGAGTGTGCAGGGATGTAGGCTTGTTCACCACGGCAGTGCTTGCTGAGTACGAACGAGTACAGCCTGATGCGCTCACGATAGGTCTTGATGTCTACAATGTTGAAGCGGAAGCCGTAGGATGCAGGGTCACGTACTATGGCGGCGATGACACCTCCATTCCTGCCGTTGCGCCAGAAGGCGCAGTCTTCCAGGGATCCGAGGATGTAGCTTCACTGAAAATGCCAGACCCCAAGAAAGATGGAAGGATGCCGCTCAATCTGGAAGTTGCGCGGAATGTAACGAGAGTCCTTGGCAGGGAGGTCCCGATTCGCGGGGCGGTCTCCGGTCCGTTCTCGATGGCTGCCCATCTCGTTGGGCCGGAGCATCTCTTCATGCTGACGGTTACACATCCCGCTCTCGTTAAAGACTTGATCGCCTTCTCGTCCGAGGTTATCAAGCGCTATGGTCGGGCGTTCATTGAGCTCGGTTGCGGCGTCGTGATCTTTGATTCACAGGCATCGCCGGAGCTTCTGTCGCCGCAGATGTACCGGGATTTTGTTCTCGCCCCGACGCAGAGCATTATCAACCACTTTCAACAGTGCGGCTTGCTGCATGTTCCGCTCATTATCGGAGGAAATACAACCAAGATACTCGACAGCTATCTCGAAACTGGAGGAAACAATATACTCTGCGATGCAAGGGCGGAGGTGCAGCAATTTGTCGAGAGGTGTTCAAAAGCTCGGCGGGCCTTCCGGCGCAACATGGACTCTGCAGATTTTCTGCAGAGGACGCCAGAAGAACTGCACCAACGAGCCCTCAGAACTCTCGAGGAGTCACGAGACTATGCTGGGTTCATTCTTGGCACCGGGGTCGTGCCGTACGGAACACCGCTTGCGAACTTGGTTGCGATACGCGAAGCACTCCAAGAGCATAAACACAGCGAATGATCGCACTAATTCCAACACGTACCAATATGGGTGAACGGCTATGAATGAACTACACGAGCTTGCTCAACTTCTCGAACAGGGACAAAGGCAGCGCGTTGCGGCATTGACGCAGGAGCTTTTAGGAAAAGGAGTTGGGCCGCAAACGATTCTGAATGAGGGACTCATTGCCGGTATGGCCGTCGTGGGGGAGAAGATGCGAGGTGGCGAGATGTACCTGCCCGAAGTGCTCCAAGCTGCGAGCGCGATGCACGCGTCGCTGGGCATCCTGAAGCCGCATCTCCTCCGAGCAGGGGCAAAACCGCTCGGCAGAATTCTCATGGGAACGGTGAAAGGGGATATGCATGACATTGGAAAAAATCTCGTAGGGATTATGCTTCAAGGAGCCGGCTTCGAGATTGTTGATCTCGGACTGAACGTTCCGCCGCAGAAGTTCATCGAGGCGATCAACGCTCATAGCCCATCAATAGTAGGTATGTCTGCGATGCTGACGACGACGATGCTCAACATGAAGACAACGATTGACGCCATAGCTGCCGCGGGGCTGCGATCCAACGTCAAAGTCATTGTCGGTGGTGCGCCTGTGAGCCAGAAATTTGCTGATGAGATCGGTGCCGACGGGTATGCGCGTGATGCCGTGCTCGCAGTAGATAAAGTCAAACAACTCCTTGACACGGCCGCGTGGTCGATGCCGACCGAAAGGCTCACAGATTGAGAAAGACATTTTCTGAGCTGGCTGTTCAAACCGCATCGGAGCTGATGTTCGGCAAAGCCCCGAAGCCGCTCACATGCGGATTTGGCCTTCAGATCGGCGCGGGAGAGGTTTATCCCGAGCTTAATTTCACGTTGCCTACGATGCTGCTCGACGAGACAAGCTGGCCAAGCGTTGTCTCACACTATGAAGAAATTGGGGAAATGATCCGAAGAGCGGCAAAACGGCTCCATCTTCCTGGCCTGATGGTTGAATTCGAATTGCTGCCGCCAATGACTGAACGTGCCGAATGGGGAGCCGAGATCACCGCGGTGCTGCACCGCCATTTGAAACAGGCCCATGAAGAGATCGGCTTGCCCTGCGCGCTACGCGTAACGCCGACGGATATTCGGGATATTACCCGTCCGCCGGAACTGCGATCAGGGAAAGCGTGGGAGGAGATGTGCCGATCGTTCGATCAGTGCGCAGAAGCTGGTGCAGACGTTCTCTCTATTGAGTCGGTTGGCGGCAAGGAAGTGAATGACGAGGCGATGATGTACGGTGATATCGAAGGAGTAGTCTTTGCGCTTGGGGTTCTTGCGCCACGCGATATGGAGTTTCTCTGGAACGAAATCGTCGCTCTCTGTGCTGCGAGGAACGTTGTTCCCGGCGCAGATTCCGCCTGCGGCTTCGCCAATACCGCAATGCAACTCTCCTCCCAAGGGATGCTGCCGGAAGTATTTGCTGCTGTCATCCGGGCCGCGAGCGCCGTTCGAAGTTTGGTTGCGTACGAATGTGGGGCGGTTGGTCCGTCTAAGGACTGTGCATATGAAGGACCGATACTGAAATCAATCACCGGCTCACCTATCGCAATGGAAGGAAAATCGGCGAGCTGTGCTCACTTTAGCCCGGTTGGAAACGTCGCCGCGGCGATGTGCGATCTCTGGAGCAATGAATCGGTTCAGAATATCCGGCTGCTCTCCGGATCAGCTCCGGAAGCGTACCTCGAGCTCCTCGCGTACGATTGTCGGTTATTCAACAAGGCAAGGGAATCAGGAACAGAACGAACGTACCAGAAACTACTCGTTGACTCCGATGTCCACGAGAGCCCACAAGCATTGGTGCTGTCGCCTGAATCAACCTTCCGCATTGCATCGGCCATTACGAAGGAGTCAAGTCACTACCGCAGAACCGTTGCAGCAGCGAGAGAGGCGATTTCAGTTATTCGAGATGCGACCATGCAACATGAATTGCGCCTGCGTGCGCGGGAAGCGCAATGGTTGGATAAACTCGGTCGCTCTTTTGATGCTTTGCCGGAAAAAGAAGAGGGCCTCATGAAGGCAATGATTGAGAGATACGGCCACCTCTTTTCGCCAGAGAGTTATGGACTTTAGAAGAGGCTAGGAATCCAGTTGAAAAGTGGTGCCACCAAGACACGAAGTCACAAAATTTCTCAAAAGGGAACAAAATCAAAATCTTCTCTTCGTGTCTTTGTGTCTTTGTGGTCCCGCTCTTTGGATTCCGCTGCGTAAGCGGGATTCTGAACAGCGGAACAAAGTTGATGTTTTCGACCGCAGTTTCTAGAATGCTGTATTATCCTATCTATCTTTTCATCACCACCTCAAACGCAAAGGTTCACCATGGCAACGATCTCTGAAGTTCTTTCACAGGTCAAGACGATCCTCACCACATCACCGAAAATCAAGGTTGAGCAAACAGTAGCGCATGAGTTGTCAACCGTGCTCGGCGGTCGCGCTGCCGTCAGGCAGTCGGCTCGACTCGATGCCCCTTCAGAAGCGGTGCGGCTCGCGGTCGTGGCTGAGAAGTCGAAATGGAGATCGATCCATCCATCGCTCGATGCAAAGCGCGATTGGATGTTGGCGAGACTCCAGCCGGGTGGAGGAATTGAGCTGCTCGCATCAAGCCCTCACCTGCTGTACTACCTCTTCACGATTGTAACGGACGATTGGAAATCGAAGGGGGTTGAGGAGTTCGCAGCAGGCAAAATTCTTCATCCTTCATTTCCCAACGTGCGTCCGGTCTATGACCTCTTCCTAACACAACATGCGCGAACGGTGCGCAGCTTCAATCGCGAGGAACACATCCGGAATCTTGCGCGGCTAGGCTTTTCACACGCGGAAGTGAACGGTCTGGCCTTTCCAGTTCCATTCGAGCGAGGGCCTCAAGGGGAGGTCCTGCACCGGTTCTACACATACTGCCCGTCGTTAGATCAGTTTGTCTACAGTCGATTGAACAAGGGTATCTATGATGACGATTATCTCCAGGCGAATCTGAATTTCCTCAAGAGCAATGCTGAGGTTGCCGAGAAATATGGATTGACTCCCGGCCTTGTCTGCTTTGAACCGCGCTCGGTGCCCGATAACCTGCTCCAGCGCTACCCAATGCTGCGTGGTGCACGCGTCGATCACCCCATTCGGAGCTGGCATCCGCGCTTCAATCTCTCGATTGCCCATCCGGTGGTGCAGGAGCATTACGCTGAGATGATGGAGAAGCTAGTGCGTGAAGTGCCGTCTTTGGAATACATTTCCATCTGGTCCAATGACAGCGGAGCAGGCTTTGAGTACACGAACTCGCTGTACGTTGGCCGCAACGGGGGCGGATATGTGATCCGTGAGTGGAAAGGGGATGCGGAGATTGCCGAAGCGGCAGCGAACAACTTGGTGCGCTTTATGCGGATTCTACGTGATGCTGGTCGGCGTATCAACCCAAAGTTCCGAACGCTAATCCGTCTCGAGCCATTCTGGGCCGAACACGATTACATCTGGAAGCAGTTGGGAGATGGGCTTGATGTCGAGGTATCATCCTTGCTCACAAAGGGGTGGGGATTGTCCTACAAGCATCCGAAGTATAATGAAGCGCGTCAGATTCACGGAACAGCTCTCCACAATCGATTTGTGGATGCGGAAAAGCCAATCATCGAAGAACTGCGGCGGAAGAAATCTGAAGCCGATGTATACTTCAGTCCGGGGATTATCTGGAATCACGAGCCGCTCATCGCAATTCCGTTCCCGCATCTGGTATATGACAAGCTGAAGGATCTGCTCAAGCAGAACGTGACGACCATTTGCTACAATGGCAGCGCAACGCCCCCGTCCTTTGCACCGTTCAACATTAACCAGGAGCTCATCCGCGCATTTCAAGAAGATGGAGGGCTGGACCTTAATTCCTTCCTGCATCGAAAAGCACTCGAATGGGTAGGAGAAAAACTTGCTGCCGATCTGGTGAAGGTATGGAAACACTCTGATGAAGCATACCGGTCGTTCCCCCTTCCCATCTGGATCTACTCATCCTGGGCTGTCTGGTACCGGCTGTGGACGAGGCCGATTGTGCCGAACATTGAGGCGATAGCCGAGAAGGACAGAGCGTACTACGAAGAATTTTTGCTGGCGACCTCACACAACCGGTGTCGCGTGGACTTCCGGTACGACGTGGGTTTCGATCTGGTCGATCCCGCGCACGCTCACACGTGCTTGAACATCATCAACCGCGATCTCTTTCCCCATTTGGAGAGCGCGCTGAGCCTGCTGGCGAGGATGAAGACGAGGGCCACAACAGATGCGGCACAGGACTGTGTCGACGACCTCACGGATCGGATGCGGGCGCTCTACTGCTGGTACCGAACCCAACGCAACGTCACTGCGTGGGTGGCCGGGGTTCATACCTATCTCGAGACAAAGGATAAGAAAGCCAGGAAAGAATCGCGAAAGCTGTTGAAGGAGATGGTGATCGATGAGATTGCGAACACCAAGGAGCTGCTGAAGTTGTGGGAGACGTCGAAGACGAATTGGATGATTGTTTCAGGTGTCGGGGAAACGACGTTCATTTACTACAAGAATTTTGGTGAACAACTGAAGCGAAAGATCGAGCTGATGAAGGGGCACGAAAACGACGAGCCATACGTCGATCCGAATTTCCAGTGGCGTGTCCCGGGGTTTACGGACATCCAGAAAAAGCACGTGTAAAG
>JBBTCR010000329.1:0-1551 GCA_038043105.1 Bacteroidota bacterium | reverse complement strand
CAATCTTTCCGTTGCTCTGAGGATAGAACGGCGAAGTCCTCACGTGGGTCATCCCACAGATCGGGATGAACTTCTTAATTTACAACTACATATAATTAACATTATGTCAACTAAGGGTTCCGGTTGGTAAGGTTTTAGCTGGCTTTAGAAAGCATCCGAACCCGGTGTTTTGTGTCTGTGTTGACCATAGACATAGCCTCCGTTTCAGCAGGGGCGGATGGAATATCCCGGCGGATGGCGGGGGCTACCGGCAAGGCGAGAAAAATCGTGGTTCAAAAACTAGTTGGCACTAAGTACATACATTCATAAATACGATGACGTATTGACTTGGTTGTAGATTGACCGTATATTCTCCTCACACAAGGAGGAGAACATGCCGAGGTCAAGCCCATTTTCGATTCAATTAGCAGCCGAAGAACGGAGTAGCATCGAGTCGATGGCGCGACACTATACGTCACCATATTATTCAGTGATCCGTGCCAAGATTGTGCTGATGGCCGCCGATGGACTCGCGAACAACGAGATCGCAGAACGACTGGACTTACCTCGACAGATCGTGAGCAAATGGCGCAAGAGGTTCTTCGAACAACGCCTGGATGGCCTTGATGACCTAGCGCGAGCCGGACGGCCTCGCGGTTTTTCCCCCTCAGGTGGTCGTGCAGATCAAGGCCCTGGCGTGTGAACTGCCCAGTCTGAGTGGATTGCCGCTGTCTCGCTTCAGCCATGCCGAGATCGCTCAGGAAGCCGTTCGCCGAGGAATCGCTGCCAGCATCAGCGGCGCCACCGTCTGGCGATGGCTCACCCGGGACGCCATCCGGCCCTGGCACTATCGCTCTTGGATCTTCCCCAGAGACCCTGACTTCGAGGCGAAAGCAGGTCGCGTGCTGGACCTGTATCACGGGCGATGGGCCGGGAGACCCCTGGGTTCACGCGAGTACGTGCTCTGTGCTGACGAGAAGACCAGCATCCAGGCCCGCATCCGGAGACACCCCACGACGCCTCCAGCACCTCGCCACTCGATGCGGGTCGAACACGAATATGAACGAGGCGGAGCGTTTGCTTATCTGGCCGCTCTCGATGTCCACCGGGCTAAACTCTTCGGCCGATGTGAGCCCCATGCGGACATCAAGGCCTTCGATCGTCTGCTGGCTGACATCATGTCCACACCGCCCTATCGATCCGCTCGGAGGGTCTTCCTTGTTGTCGATAACGGGTCCTCTCATCGCGGCCCAACGTCCGTGGCCCGAATCCAGAGTCAGTGGCCCAGAGTGAAACTTGTCCATCTGCCTATCCATGCCAGCTGGCTCAACCAGATCGAGATCTACTTCTCTATCGTACAGCGAAAGGTCCTTACACCCAACGACTCAGAATCTCTCGATGAGCTTCGGGAACGAATCCTGAAATTCCAGATCCGCTACGAGGAACTCGCAAAGCCCTTCGAGTGGAGGTTTTCCAGAGAAGACCTATCGGCACTCCTCCACAAACTTCTCGTGCACGATCTCCTGAAATCGGCGTAAATAATATGTCACCGAACTTACGAACCAGTGTACT
>JBBTCR010000328.1:0-1369 GCA_038043105.1 Bacteroidota bacterium | reverse complement strand
AGGCTTCCTCCGTCCTCTCGATGTTGACGCGCTTCCCTTCATTCTCCTCCATCCACATCCTCCCTCCCCCCGCGCCGCAACAAAAACCCTTGCTGCGCGATCGCTTCATTTCAACGAGGTCGAGGCCCGGAATCGATTCCAGGATCTCGCGGGGCTGATCATACACGTCATTGTAGCGGCCAAGGTAACACGAATCGTGGTACGTGATTCTGGCTGCCTCTCCTTTCGTGATCTTGATCTTGCCTTCGCCGAGGAGTTTCACGATGAAATCGGTATGGTGCAACACCGTGTAGTTGCCACCGAACTGCGGATATTCGTTGCGGAGGGTATTGAAACAATGCGGACACGCTGTGACGATCGTTCTCACCTTGTAATTGTTCAGCGTTGCGACGTTCTCCTTCATCAGCATTTGCGCGAGGTACTCGTTGCCGATGCGCCGAGCCGAATCGCCAGTGCATTTCTCTTCCACACCGAGGATGGCGAATTTGACGCCAGCTTGCTGCATCAGTCGCGCAAATGCCTGCGTGACCTTCTTATACCGTGCATCGTACGCGCCGGCACACCCTACCCAGAACAACACCTCAGCATCAGGCGACTCGGCTATGCGCGGGATACTCATGCCTTCAGCCCAGTCTCCACGGCTCGACGCCGGAAACGCCCACGGCGAGAAGTTGTTCTCGAGATTCCGGAACACCAACTGGACCTCTGGAGGGAAATTCGACTCCATCAGCACGAGGCTCCGGCGCATGTCAACGATCGCGTCGACATGCTCAATGTTGACCGGACATTCCTGAACACACGCCATGCAGGTTGTGCACGCGAACAACTCCTCTGGCGTGACGTAGTTGTGCAAGAGAGTCTTCTCCAGCGCCTGCTTCTGCACATCAGAACCCGCACTCGACTTCTTGTCCCCTCCGACCAGAATGGGACCCTTTTCCTCCAGCCGCTTCCGGATGTCCATAATGATCTTACGAGGAGAAAGAATCTTGCCCGTAATGTTTGCCGGACAAGCCGCCGTGCAGCGGCCACACTCCGTGCAGGTGTAGCCATCAAGAAGCTGTTTCCACGTCAGGTCTTCGACGTCGCTCGCGCCGAATTTCTCCACATTCTCCGCTTCGAGGTTGATAGGATTCAGAGCGCCGCGTGGCTTTGAGGCAGAGAAATAGACATTCGGAATTGAGGTGAGAACATGGAGATGCTTAGAGTACGGAAGGTAATTCAAGAATGCCAGCACAACGGCTACGTGCGTCCACCAGAAAATCTCAAACCAGATGTTGACTGTCGATTGGTCGGATGAAACGAAAAGCGGTCTTACTACAGCGGAGAGAAACCTTCCACTCGAGGAAACATCACCGTCAAGGATCATCCT
>JBBTCR010000327.1:0-2586 GCA_038043105.1 Bacteroidota bacterium | reverse complement strand
CTGGAAGGATGGAAAGCAGATAGGTATTCTGCTTGACGATGAGAAGGTTCGACGAGTCACCGAAATCCTTCCTTATATAGAAGGTTCAAACGTCAATGTGTTGTTGTTGAAACCGCTCTACTTAAACACCATCTACCTGAATGTGCTCTGCGTTGTCTTTATCTTCCTTTTCTTCGGTTATCAGTATAAAAACGATCCCCCTCAAGGAGCCTATCTTGAGAAGATCATATTCTTGTTTCTGCCTTATTGCTCGCTTGAAATTCTGCATCATTTCGCATACATTAAGTCCGTCGAATATTCGACATATCTGTACGTTAAAGAAATTGGGCGCTATCTTAGCGCGGCCAACCTCGTGCTGTTGATGGTGTTCTTCAGTCTCCGCCTGCGGTTTATCACGAGCGTCAAAGGCGAATTTTATGAGCGAGAACTCGTTTCTGACTCTGAACATATTAGTCGTTGGCGCGACGCTTTTGATAATCTTATTGTACGCCATTTTCTTAACCCGAAAGCGCTTCATGGAAGGCTTTTTGCACCGCGCACGCCAAGAGCCGAAACCGAACCTGCTGCAAAGAATGATTCTTAAACTGTTTGGATAACCTAAAACGAATAGGTGCAAGATGGATGCAACAATCATCGGCAGAAGCAAGTCGATAGAGAATCTGAAGAAACAGAGCGCGAAGCTGGCGAACAGCTCAAAGGACATTCTGATCGTCGGTGAGCCGGGAGTTGGCAAAGGTGTTGTTGCGAGGAGAATTCACAACGAACAATTCGGCGAAAGCGACGACAAGCATCCGTTCATGAGCGTCAACGCTTCCGTCATCGACGACCGCGAATTGGAAGCTGTGCTCTTCGGCTTCGAAAAAGGTGTACCGGGCATGCCGCCGACAACGAAGCGCGGTCTGTTTGAGCTCGCCGAGGGCGGCACAGTGGTGATCGAGGAGATTGAAGAGGCAAGCTTCCGCAATCAGATGAAGATCCTGAACTTTGTCTTAGAGCGGACAACAAAACGACTGGGAGGGGATGAGGGGAGACGCGCCAACGTGCGGATTGTCGCGACGATGAAAAGGTCCCCCGAAGAGCTTCTGGCTGCTCACCGACTCTACGAGGACCTGTCCAAGAAGTTCTCGGACTTCGAGACGATGGCGATCCCGCCATTGCGAGATCGACCCGAGGATATCCCCGTCCTGGTGAAGCATTTTGCGGCCGAGATTTGCAGGGATCTCGGAATCAAGGACGTCGCCCTGGATATCAACGCAATTGACGTGTTGGTGCGACATCCGTGGAGGGAGAACATCCGTGAGTTAAAAGCCGTCATTGACAAGTCGATCTTGTTCTCCACGGGGGGGAAGTTCGTCCTCCCGCCAGAGCTGACCGATGAAAAGACAGAAGTGGTCAAGATGATCAACAATGTCATCTCGGGTCAGGAATTCGTTCTCGACAACTCACTCGATGTCATCGAGAAAGGAATTATCGAGCGCTCGCTGACAAGATTTGGCTTCAACCAGTCCCGCGCGGCGTCCTTCCTGGGGATGACGGAACAGACACTACGGTACAAGCTGAAACGTCTGGCAATACCAAGCGCGCGACAGCGAAACTGAGCTCTAGAAACCAGTAGTTTGAAAAGACGCCCTCTCTTACGAGGGCGTCGCTGTTTCTGGGGCGAATGGAAGAGAGTGACTCTGTGTGCTCAGAAGACCGGACAAGAGCCCATGGCGCCAACTCTCAAACGCGTAACTCTCACCCACCTGCCCTGTGGACAAGAAGCCCAGCATTTAGGATGTCCCTACCGCGCCACGCGATTGTCACAGCCAACACGCTTGCCTTGGTCTTCCATTTCACAACCTCCACGTTCAGCGTGAGGAATAGTGTCTTCTGCTCATTTGTTGTGTGCTGATGGGGTTTTCCGAGTAGTTTGGAGAAGTAGTCAACCAGACTATCGCGGATTGCCTTTGTCGGCTCGTTGAACTTGGTCTCGATGAACCAGAGTTTCCTTGAATGTCCTCCGAACCATACCTTTGTTGTCGCCTCTGCGCCAAAGGAAGAGGCGCTGAGAACAATGACGGTATCAATCACCTTAACGGACCTACCCTGTTTTTCCAGCGCGCCTCGAACCTGATCTAAGTCCATTCCCCATTCGATTTCGTTCAGCAGGGGAAACTGAAGGCCACCGTTGAGTACTTGAGAGCGGACCACCGTTGTCACGCTTAGAATAATGAGTGATGTAAGTGCGCGGGCTAACTTGTCCATATTTCGTTGTCCCCGGGATATACTGTCGTGAAATTCGGGGCTGTGACTGCAATTAGGTTCTAAATTTCACTCACGCCTTCCGCTGTTGAGAGTGTTGCCTCACTTCAATCATGATGGTCTGCCGGTTCCATACCCTCGGCACCGGGCAATTTGCCGGTCAGCGTCTTGGGGTCATGGATAAGCATGGGAAGATGCTGCGGACAGATCCAGAACTTCTGATTCTGGAATTCGAGTGCAATCAAGGGAACCTGCTGTCCCGTACGATTGCACGCCACGCAATGCGGTTCATTCGGATGATTAGCGTCCATTGTAATTTTTCAAGCATTCTTTGTTGTATAG
>JBBTCR010000326.1:0-2653 GCA_038043105.1 Bacteroidota bacterium | reverse complement strand
TCTGATCGTGAGTCTGCTTGGCTGCTCAAAGGATTCTTCCACCACAGGTCCGGTCGAGAAACTGCCGGAGAAGAATTCCCTCGAACTTGGCTGGAAGGATTTTCAGGAGCAGCGATATGACGGCGCCATTCTCAATTTCACGGATGCGTACAACAACGCTCTGACTGCTGCTGTTCGAGCGGAGGCGATCGGTGGCCGCGGCTGGACGTATGCGTACAAACGCGACCTTTCGAAGGCCGTCAGCGACTTTGTGTTTGCTCTTGGCATCGCGGGCATTACTGATACTATGCAGAACGATATTCGCGTGGGGTACGCTTTCGTTCTCTACGCCCTCAACGATTTTAGCAGAGCCATCTCCTTTGGAGACGCTGTTCTGAGGGATCAACCCACGTATTCGTTCTCTCACGACCCGCGAGTGACGACAAAGCGAGTCCGCCTCCTGCTCGCACAGAGTTACTACGCGAGCGGACTGTTTATCTCAGCTGCGAGCCAGATGGACATCGTTGATCCATCGGGTGCCCCGCATTCAAGCGACCCTGCAATCCTCCTGGGCAAAATCCTTGCCGCACTCAATTCGTTGTAGCTTGCTTCGATGAGCTCTGATTGTCTCCTTGCGGAACCGTGGGGAAACTGCGAGTCATTGATAGTCGCGGCATTTTTTGTTATGTTTGAGAAATCGCAAAATCAAAGGAGACCGAAATCCTGAAGTCTGAAAATTCCAAATCGAGCTGGGTTCCGACGAACCCGCTGTACGACCCGCGCAAGCCGATGCAAATCGGTGGCCAGGCTGTGATCGAAGGGGTGATGATGCGCGCACCCGGCTCGGTGGCAACCGCAGTCCGACGGGCCAACGGCGAGATCGTCGTGCGCAAAGAGAGCTTCGTGTCGATCGTGGAGAGATTGAAGGTTCTGAAGCTCCCGGTTCTCAGGGGTGCAGTCGGCCTCATTGACATGCTATACCTCGGGATAAAAACGCTGAACTATTCTGCTGAGATCGCTATGCTGGACATTGAGGCAAGCGTTGCAGCCAAAAGCGGAAACGGGCAACCCAGAAAGAAATCGAAGGCTGCCTCCACGGCAGCGATGGTTGGGACACTCGTGGTTGCGCTGGCGCTCGGCATTGCGATCTTTTTCGTCCTACCGATCGTGGTCACCACATCGGTGTTTCGGTTTGAGCAGGACGCTTTCGCTTTCAACCTTATCGCGGGTTTGATCCGAATAACGATTCTCCTGGCTTACCTCGTCATCATTTCAGCGATGAGGGACATCAAACGCCTGTTTCAATTTCATGGAGCTGAGCACAAAGCTGTCTTCGCATTCGAGCTGAGTGATGACCTTCTACCACCCGTCGTTCTGCAGCGAAGCAGGTTTCATCCGCGATGCGGAACGAGTTTCTTGCTCATTGTCATGTTTGTTGCGATCGTCTCGTTCAGCCTCCTCGATGCGCTCCTCATCAGCCTCTTGGGCAAGCTGACAATGATGATTCGTCTGATCACACATCTTCCCTTCATTCCGGTCGTCGGCGGGCTCTCGTACGAGTTCATCAAGTTCTCGACGAAACACAGCACGACATGGTGGGGAAAGATACTCATCGCGCCGGGGCTTTGGCTGCAGCGCATCACCACGCGCGAACCGGACGAGTCCCAGGTTGAAGTCGCGATCGTGGCACTGCGGTGTGCGTTGGGGGTTGAGGATGCGAGAAAGTATGAGTTGAAAGAAACACCGATTACAGAAAACCTTACCGCCGTTGCGGCGAAGTGACGATGACACTTGCGGGGATATGTACGTTCGTTAAGTCAGGCGGGTTGAAGTTGCAGAAAGACTGAAAAACACTAGTCGGTATGTTTGATAAGCTGGAAAAGATTATTGAGAGGGTTCAGGAAATCCAGGAACTCCTGTCCGATCCCAACGTTATGGCGGATCAAAAACGGTTCCGCGACCTTGGCAGGGAACTCCGTACGCTTGAGCCGATTGTGGCTGCCTATCAGCGGTACAAGAAGGTGGACACCGATTTCAAGGGGAGCAAGGATTTGTTAGAGTCCGTGAGCGATCCCGAGCTCAAGGCCTTGGCTCAGGACGAATATGACACGCTCAAGGTGAAGCTGGCCGAGCTGGAAGAGGAGCTCAAGGTTTTGCTCGTTCCGCAAGACCCAAACGACTCGAAGAACTTCATCATGGAGATTCGGGCCGGCACGGGCGGAGGGGAGGCTGCGTTGTTTGCCGCTGACTTGTACCGGATGTACACGCGCTTCGCCGAGAGGAAAGGATGGAAGGTGGAACTGATGGACTGGAACGAAACTGGCATGGGTGGGTTCAAGGAAATCGTGTTCTCTGTTTCGGGCGAAGGGGCCTATGGGTTGATGAAGTATGAGAGCGGTGTCCATCGCGTGCAGCGGGTACCGGAGACGGAAGCTCAGGGTCGCGTTCATACCTCCGCTGCATCCGTTGTCGTGCTTCCTGAGGTGGAGGATGTTGAGATTGCGGTCAATCCGGCCGATCTGCAGATCGACACCTATCGTTCTGGCGGAAAAGGCGGCCAGAACGTGAACAAGGTGGAGACGGCTGTACGGATTACCCACAAACCGTCGGGCATTGTCGTGGCGTGTCAGCAAGAGCGATCGCAGTTCCAGAACCGCGAACGAGCAATGAAAAT
>JBBTCR010000325.1:0-2343 GCA_038043105.1 Bacteroidota bacterium | reverse complement strand
GGGGGGGGTGTGTCTTGTTGGTCAGAACCCGACCGTTTTCGTTCTTGCGTAACATCAGTTAATAAAGACGATGGGTTGTAAGTAAGTGTAACGGCCTGCCGAACGAAGTCTCCAATCCCTACTCTTCAAACCCGATCAGGAGACAAATCGTTCACGTCAGTTGCTCAAGTGTTTCCCGCTCACGTATAACGCGCACTTTTTCGCCGTTGACCATGATTTCTGCCGGGCGAGGACGTGCATTGTAGTTGGAGGTACTGGAGAATCCGTATGCACCCGTCGTTAGGATGCAAAGGTAGTCGTTCCGCCTTGCTTTCAAGAGCATGCGGTCCCGCGCAAAGAAATCCCCCGTTTCACAAATAGGTCCAACCACATCAACTCTTTCGTGCTCGTAGGTTTCAATCTTGAGCGGTACAATCTGATGGTAAGCGTTGTAGAGGCTCGGTCGGAGCAAATCGTTCATACCGGCATCAACGACCACGAACTTCTTCGCTCCGTTTTCTTTCGTGTAGAGAACTTTGGTGAGAAGGACGCCCGCGTTCGCCACAATGGATCGGCCCGGCTCGAACCAGAGCGAACATCCCGTTTCTTTCAGGGTCGGCAGGACTGCCTCGATGAACTTCCCTAGCCCCGGAGGAGCAGAGTTGTCGGCTTCACCCGGCAGCGCTTCGTGACGGATTGCGTTGAGATACTGCACGCCAAATCCGCCACCAAAATCTACATGCTGAATGTTGATATTTGCTTCGCGGAGTTTCGCCGTCAAGCCTGCCACAAACCTTGCTGCGTCGACAAACGGCTCGACCTTCGTGATCTGTGACCCGATGTGCGTGTGAACACCGATGACTTCAATCGCAGGCAGTGACGCCGCGTACTGAAATACGTTGAGCGCTTCTTCGGCGCTAATGCCAAACTTGTTCTGCTTCAGGCCCGTCGTAATGTAGGGATGGCTCTGGGCATCGATATCAGGGTTGATGCGAAGCGCCACGCGCGCTTTGGTTTGCAGGCGAAGCGCAATCAGAGAAATCAGTTGAAGCTCCTGGGGCGATTCTGCATTGAGGGAGAAGATGTTGCTCTTCAGAGCATATTCGATCTCATCCTCGCGTTTACCAACGCCGGCGAACGTAATCTTCTCCGGAGGAAAGCCCGCTTTGAGCGCCTGATGGAGCTCGCCGCCCGAAACGACATCCGCGCCTGCGCCTTCGTGAGCCAGCAGCTTGAGCAGGAAGAGATTTCCATTTGCCTTCAGGGCGTAGCAAACAACATGGTCCGTGCCCGCGAGTGGAGCTTCAATCGAACGAAAGTTCTCAACGATCTGGTTTTTACTGTAGACGTAGAGCGGCGTGCCAAACTCCTCGGCCAGCTCGCTCAGCGGAACATCTTCGCAAAACAGCTCATTGTCTTGGTAACGAAAATACTGCAAGTCGGTTTCTCCTCACATCATTGTTTCTTCGAGTCAACATACTGAAGCAGCGGATTGGTCAACTGTTCGGGACCAAGTTGAAAAGCGTCCACCGCACCTCGTGCCGTCTCTTTCTCGATCTTCGCCGCGACTTCCTGCGACTCCTTGTCCGTCAGACCGATCGAGTTCAAACCGACAGCAACCATCTTCGTCGGCTGGAAGATGTTCACGACCTCCTCGAGAAGCCTGATCAGGCGATTGAGATCTGGCAGGACCAAACCGTAGTCGTCCTTCGCTCGGGTCGGCTGGTGGCACACAATCATCGCGGCCGGCATCGGGCCGTACGTTGACGTCCGAAGAGGCCATGTGCGTCTGTGAGCCCTGACCTTCAGCAAAAATGAGTATCCTGCGTTGCATCAGAGCTCTGGTTTAGTGGATCATCGCTGCGAAAGTCCCCTGGAGGTCTACACGCCCCGGCCGGACTTGCCCCGGATGATTCGGGGGCATGTCCCCTCAAGGGAGCGGGTTCAAACCTGAGGGAGTCAGTGGCTAGTACTTACCAAAAAAAGGGAAGAAACTCAAGAAATATCGCGTGGCACGGGGTTTGTGGGGCAATGCGATCCTGGTGGGCTTAATCGGGCTTGTCGGACGGGACGCCATTCCCGTCTGTCGTTAGCCGTTTGGTCGGATCAGCCTGCCCGTCGTTCTGAGCCGTTCAACGCAGGCGGGCGTTCCGAGCTTCACCTTGGCGCAGCTTGTTCCGAGATATTCTGTCGGCGGCTAGTGCACTTTTCGACCGATGGCGTCTGAGCCACAGGCTCACCGCCAGAACGCGTGACGGGTCCCGTTGTTCGGTTCCGCTTTTGCCGCTGTGCGGCATCCCGTACAGCGGGACTAGAATCCCGCTATATGAGCGGAATCTTCCGTCCCGAACTTCTTCGTTCGGG
>JBBTCR010000324.1:0-2919 GCA_038043105.1 Bacteroidota bacterium | reverse complement strand
GTGTCCTCGGCTTTGTAGACAACGCCCATCCCGCCTCCGCCGAGTCTCTCCAAGATGCGATAATGTGAGACAGTTTGTCCGATCATGAGTTGATAGCAACTAAAATGGACTCCGGCGGCCAGGCCCCCCGCCGCCGACTTGTCCCGACGGAATTCCGCTTCTCAGGAACGTAGTCGGGAGCTTCTCGAGGATCTTGTAGTGCGATATAGTCTGACCTATCATGGCCCACGCCTCCCGCCTCCAAGCAAGGATATGGCGGATGAGTCGGCGGTTCCGCTCTTTGAATCCCGCCTCTGTGCGGAATCCAAGAGCGGGAGATCCTCGAATTTTCGACCGCTCACAAAACGCGTTCGCAGGGAATTTTGCCTGCCCGCCCGTGAGGTTCCATTGTGGCAGGCGGGGGACATTCCTCCGCCGCCGAGTTTCTCCAAGATCCTGTAATGTGAGATGGTCTGACCGATCATCGTTCAAGCACCCTGACTAAGGTTCCAAACAACCATTTCAACTTTGACATATCAACCCCGCTAGGGGTGGTAGGTCTATAGCTTCTCAACAGCATCGATAACCCAACTCCGTAGGAGTGACATATTCTCCGCATCAGTCGATCCACTGGAACACATATCGCTCATCGTACTCCACATTGAATTTCTTGAGCATCTCTATGTATTCTTCTCTGAAGGTCTTCTTCGAATGATGCCGCTCCTGATTCTGAATGTACTTGACAACGGCATCGATCTGTGAGTGCCCATACGAAAAAGCGCCGAATCCCTCCTGCCAACGAAATTTACCTCTGATCCAGCTCCTCTCGTTGATGAACCTCGAAGAATTGTTCTTGATGTCACGCACCAAATCTGATAACGCGGTGTCAGGCTTCAGGCCGATGAACATATGAACGTGGTCAGGCATGCTATTGATGGTAATCAGTTTCTGACCCTTGTTGCGAACAATCCCTGAAATATACTTGTGGAGCTCTTCCTTGTTCTCTTTGCGGATAAGATTTTGTCTCCCTTGCACCGAAAACACTACCTGTATGTAGATTCGTGTGTATGTGTTTGCCATTTCCGATCCCTCTACGCCATTTCACTCCTGACGGAGTTCGATTGGATTCGATATGGTTTGGCTAGAAACGTTCCACTCCTGACGGAGTGGGGAGGTGCATCCTCTGACGAAAAGTCAATTTGTCTGGGAGATCATTGCGCCGCAATTCCTGTCTTTCCTTCTCGTGCTTCACTCCTCAAATCCGTAGTGCCTCAACACCAATGGGTATTTATCTCTCTCCTGCTCAACTACTTCCTGGAATCGAGGTTTGCCCCGCAACGGAGCGTAAAAGGGATGGTTCTCGAGATGGAGGTAGCGGGAAATCGTGTAATCCACTGCCTCCCTCTTCTGACGCTCAACCAGATACGCCACTGCGCTTTCTGTATCCCCCAGAAGAACATCCAGCACCATCCTCGCAACCGTATCGTCTGGGATCTTTTCGAGACATCGCACTGCCTCTTTCGCCTGCCCCTTCAATGCAAGTAACCATGATTCGTAACGCACGACTCGAGAGTCTGACCGCAGCGTTTTGAACTGAGCCAAGAGCTTTTCCGCTTTTTCCGCTATTCTCGCCTGGAGAAGTCCATCGATATACATACCGAGTGTTTCAGAGTCGTTGGGCTCCAGCAACAATGCTTTTTCGTACTCGCTAAATGCAGAATCAATCTTGCCAAGCATCCACTCGGCCAAGCCGCGTCCAGTGTACGACCAGGGTTCCAGAGGATCTAACTGGGCTACTTTGTCAAAGTACTGGAGAGAATGGTAGACTAGGCCCCTGCCCCTCAGCGTGTAACCCATCAGGAGGTTACCACGACTATGATTAGGGCTGCGCTGAAGAAGCTTTCGCGTGGTCTTGAAGATTTCGTCGCGTTCGTTCATCGCCCAGTGCATCCACGCTTTCCCGTACAACACTTCGGGCAAATCGGGGTTCAACTCAGTGGCCTTCTTGGAAGCATTCTCTTGTTGGTTGAGGTATCGCTTTTTCTCTTCATCGGTTGTGGCGCGGTATTCCCGATAATTGTGGTACAGATATGACAATTCGGCATACGCTGGTGCATACTCGGCGTCGAGCTTGATACATTTCTTGAGCATCATTTCCGCATTTCTGAAAGTCTCCACAGAGGGTACGTGGTCAAAGCGATTCGACAGATATGAGCCTTGCAGATAGTACATATAGGCATCCGCAGTGGCACTCCTAAAAGTTCTGACTTCCTGAATTTCGTTTCGGGAGAGTTTCTGCATCAACGCTGACGCGATCTCTTGTGAGATGTTGTCCTGCACTTCAAATATCTCTTTGAGGTCACGGTCATAATCCTTTGCCCACAAGTGAAAGCCATCGACAGCCTTGATCAATTGGGCGGTGACCCTTATTCGATCGGCTGACTTTCGTACGCTTCCCTCGAGCACATAGTTAACGTTCAGGACTTTGCCGATTTCTGGCACCGTCTTGTCGGACTCCTTGAATCTCATCATCGATGATCTGGCAGTCACCTTGAGTGTCGGCAGCTGACTGAGGTTCGTGATGATCTGCTCCGTCATACCATCGCAAAAGTACTCCTGGTTAGGATCCGAACTAATGTTCTTGAACGGCAAAACAGCAATCGAATTCTCCCATTTGGCGGCGTCGACTGCTTCAGTCCGATCTTGCTTCGGTCTATAAGGAGTCTGGAACGATCAAGATAGCGGCAACGATAAGAATCACTCCGAGCATTACGGCAATAGGTACGAGCGTCCTTTTGAACCGCGTTGCCTTCCCTGGTTCTCTGACGGCTTTTTGCGTTCCGAATGTTGTTTGTTTTTCTTGGTGCGATCGCCGCAAATCTACAAGCAATTCATCGGCATGCTGGTATCGGTCGTTTGGGCTTTTCTCCAGCCACTTGT
>JBBTCR010000323.1:0-5126 GCA_038043105.1 Bacteroidota bacterium | reverse complement strand
GTACATTCGCCACGGGACAATTACCCCTGCGTCGGCCCACGCTGGCGCGTTGAAGAACGGCAGGTAACTCGGTACGGGTGCAACGTCCGGATACCGACCGTCCGGATGCTGTGCGTCCCGAATGTCCTGGACCCACTTGGTGAAAAACGCAGCCATGGTGCAATTATAGATAGCCGTCTGCGCGAAAACCTGTGCATCCGCCATCCATCCCAACCGCTCATCCCGTTGCGGACAATCGGTGGGTATACCGATGAAATTGTCCCGCTGTGTCCAGAGGATATTCTTCCAGAGCTTATTCAAGTCTTTGTTTGAGCATTCAAAGCTGCCTGCAGCCGCGACGTCCGAAGAGACCTCTTTGCCGAGCACCATATCGAGAGTCGGTTTCTTCGTCAGGCCGGTGATTTCGACATACCGGAAGCCGTGATAGGTGAATCGCGGCTCGAAGATCTGTTCTCCTTTTCCGTTCGCGATGAACTTGTCGGTCTGACTTGCCCTCCGGAGATTCTCAGTGTAGAGGCGCCCGTCTTCCGTCAACATCTCCCCATGCCGTATGGTTATCTCCTGTCCCGCCGGCTCATTGATCTTGATGGCACACCAGCCGACCATGTTCTGGCCCATGTCGACGATGTACGTCCCCTTGACCGGCTCCGTGATCGCGAGGGGATTGAGTTCCAGAGTTCGCCGCACCGGTTCGTTCATCTGTGCAACGATGGCTGCTGCTGGAGCAGCGTACACCGTTGCACGCTCCCAACTCGAATCATCGAACCCGGAGCGTTCCCAGCCTTCCGGCGACTTCCGGCTATCATACGTTTCGCCCAGATAGAGATCAGCCGAACGCACGGGTCCGTCAGGGTTGAGACGCCAGGTTTCATCAGAAATGACGTACTCCAGATGACCTTCTGTAGTATCGATTTCCAGTTGCAGCAGCAGCTTGCGATCGAGCGAATTGTAGATTTTCCCGCGGTTCACGACCAGGTCGTTGAAACATCCAACGGGACCAACATACCATCCGTCGGCCAGCGTGGCCGATATGACGTTCTCTCCTTTCGTGATCAGACTGGTCACGTCGTACGTTTGATACTGAATTCGGTCTTGATAGTCTGTCCATTCGGGTGCCAAAACGTGATCCCCAACCTTCTTGCCATTCAACTGCACTTCATAGAGTCCAAGGGCGGTCACGAACATGGTCGCTCGCACAATCCGTTTATTGCTGGCGAAGGTTTTTCGCAGCATCGGAGAGGGGGCCATTAGTCTCGCAACGCTGTCCGTCTGCCGATCGCCTGACAGGACAATCGGTCTTGCGCCGATCCATTGCGCCTTCCAGTCGCTCGGCTGCACGAGTCCTATCGACCAAAACGCCGTCTTGCTCCAGGTAGAGACAACGTTGTCTTTATCCCAGATCCTGACCTTCCAGTAGCACCGCGCGCGTGAAGTGAGAGGCTTCCCGTTGTACTCGATCTGATTTGACTGGTTTGATTCAACCCGACCGCTATCCCACAGGTCTCCTTCATCGGC
The DNA here is from genome assembly GCA_038043105.1 of Bacteroidota bacterium. Lineage (GTDB taxonomy): Bacteria > Bacteroidota > Ignavibacteria > UBA10030 > UBA10030 > VGWB01. The sequence goes on along the minus strand of JBBTCR010000323.1, from coordinate 3,611 downwards.
CTTCAGCTTTGACTCGCTGGACGACACGAGTATCTGATAGGCCGTTTGTTTCTGGCCTCTTGCCTTGTCCTTGACTTCCAGGATCCAACTCAGCCTCGGCTTCAACTCATCGATACCGAGAGGATTGACCAGATATTCACACCGCAACTCAGTGGGGGCAATGTTCGGATTCATCGTCGTTTTCTCTTGCAGCTGGCTAGGGCTGTGTGACACCATCAAGGAAAAGAGCGCCGCCGCGAGGCAGCTTCCCCGAAGGAGAATGGTCATCTGTTGCATAGGTTCTCTCCGACATTCGTCGTGTAGCGTTGTTCACCGAGGGTTTCGGATCTATGGGTCAAAGTGTGAGAGGGCTCAATAGTTGACAGCCATCGCCGGACTCGGAGCGCTTTCATTGTCGGCTTTGTCTATGGCCGTCACCCGGTAATACCAAGTCCCGGTGAGCTTCGAGCCGTCAAATCCTTCACCATTATCCTTGAAGCTCGTCGTGCCCTTTTCCACGTACGTGACGAACGTCGCAGGACCCGTCATAAAATTCTCATCAGCGCTACGATAGATTCGGTACCAATAGACATGCCCCGGAGAAGTTGACCATGTGAGAGTGTCTCTCCTGACGCTGATCGTTTGAGGTTGTTTGGGAGGTTCACGATCATCGACGCTGTACGTCACGAGCGAAAAAGGCATTTCCGGTGCCGTCGCGGGAAACACAGAAACGCTGTCGCCATCAGAAGCTCCGATGTAATATTCCAGACCCTCTGAGCCGATCTCGCGCGCTGGAATCTGAGCCACGAAGACGGCTTTCGTCCTTCGTTCCATCGGCATCCTCTTCCAGCTCGAGCCGTCCGGCTTGCGATACGCGAGTGTTGCGGAGATGCCAGAGTAAGCTCGATTGTCCATCACCCGTGCTTTAATGGCAACACCCTGCCCGATGGGAGTCGACTTCGGTGGCGAAACGACCACGATGTGCGGAGCGATGGTGTCCGCACTTCCCGCCACACACGTGCTTGGAATCGACGGTGGACTCTCATTTCCGACGGAATCCACAGCAGTGACACGATAGCGGAACGTCCCGTTCACTTCGTCAGTGAATTCCGCAATGTTGCCGGGAAGAAGCTCTGAATTAACTCTGATTGTGTCTCGGTACACGTTGAATCCTTTGATGCCTTCCTGCCCATTTCTCCAAGTTATGATTGCACCATCCTTTGTGCCGCGAGCTAGTACCGAGGCTGGTGCCTTCACGAATTGCGCCTTTCGCAACGTATCCACTTTGGCGACGTAGTTGAGGAAAATGTACCGGTTCTGGCTGCTCATGACATTACCCAACGAAGAGATGTCCGTAACTCGGTAGATGAAATTCTGAGCCCACGATTCCGCTGCTCCGGGCAGCTCCTCCCACCCATAGTTTGGGAAATCTCGATTCAACTCGATATGGTCTTTGGCCGCGGCGATCCGGCATCGCAGCAACTGCAAACGGCCCCGGTGAGCCGGAGAAACGGTCTGATTGATCCACCTGTCAATCACGGCGAGTTGGCTCTCGGCTTTGGCGTATTCATTCGGCACCTCCTTGCTCGGCACAAAATGAAGAAAGAGCCTATGCATACCGCTCGTGGGAGGGATGTCGATCCGGACACTTTCCCATCTCTGGATGCCTCCGGTGTTGTTGACGTTGAGTGTGCCGATGGCCGGGGCGGTTGCCGAATCAAGGCGCATCTCAATCACAGTCCCGTCGTTGACCGTCGCGACCCGCGCCTCGAACACGGTTGCTCTCGTGCCGACATCGATGCTGTCAAAGGCGATCCAATCGCCGGAACGGTTGAAGACGACACAATCGGCGCCCTCGTCCCACGGGGCATGCCACACACCTTGCTGTCCGGTGTGCTTGACTGCGTGATACTCCTTCGGCGATTCGTCGCTTTCAGACAGGAACGTGAATCGGGAAAGATTGAAAAGATAGCGGGCGGGATGAGTCACGAACTGCGGCGTCCCCTCACACTCTCCAAAATCGCATGCGAACGGCTCGTTCTGATTGATGATGGCTGTGATTTCCTCGGCAGCCTCATGACCGTAGTTCAAGACGGCGTACTCCCGGTAGACCGCTTCCGATGTAGCATAGTTGTTCTCGCGATCCCACGGCGCCTTGCTGATGTACCACATCTTCGGCTCAACGGCATCGGTCAGACGCCACGTCAGGCAGTAGAAGCCCTTCATATTCGGCGCGCGGTTCTGATAGGCGGCGATCGTATTGGACAGGTGCATACGATACGGATAGTAGTATTCCGAGCTGTTGAAGTCGCGTTCCAGCCACGGGCAGCCCCAGTATTCACGATCACCGTAGATTGCTCCGCTTTCACAAGCATCGGAGTACGGCGAGATGGGCGCGCAGATGACGTCTTGCGGAAGTGTCTCGATGGACTTCGGATCCAGTCCCCAACCGGCAACGGCAACCCTGGTGCGGGGCATGCGAGTTTTCACTCCCTCATAGAATCCCATAAAGATGTTGCGCCAGATCTGGTAGAAGTCCGGGTTCTTCCCAACCGTCTCCGACTGGAAGCAGAGGATGTAATCGAGATCGGGGTAGTCGTTCACGATTTGATCGACTCTCGCCTGAACGACTTCCGGGTCTTCGGGCTTCGCTTTGTATTCTTCGGGTATGAGATTGATATCCAACCCAAGTCCAATCTTGACACCGCGCCTATGGGCGTATTCAATGACTTTCCGGAACAAACTGGCGCTCTTCCGGAACACTTCCTCATTCGAGAGACTCTCATTGTGCAGCGCGCAATCAGCACCGAAGTCGTAGTCATCGAACAAATCGCTTGCGCCGAAGAGATAGTTTTTCACATCCCAACCGGGACAGGCCCACTTGTGTCCGCTTCGAGCCGTCGGCATCCAGACGCGAGACGCGTATCCCTTGTGCGTAAAGTTATGATACATCTCATTGTGGCCCAGCTCGCCGTTGTAGTTGTGGATATGAATGAAGTTCAAACGCATCTTTGCCATCTGGTCGATGATGAACTTCCAGTCCTCCCACGAATAGACCGTCGCCGATTGTGGAAAGTTTGTCCAGGGCAGGAAGCCGCGAATGTACATCGTTGGCGCTTTTCTCTCATCCACATCGACCCAGGTCAGTGGCGATTTCTTATCCGGCAAGACATCGCCGCCCAGGAAAAACCCGATGTGATAGTAGTCGGAGAGGAGACCGTAGACACCGTACAAGCATCCGATATCATCGCTGCCGGCGATGGCGATCACCGGCTGCTTGTTGACTTCCAGTTTCTTCAGCACGTAACCTTGCGGACCGGGATCCTCCGATGAGACGGCGAACCGTCCATCTGTCACAAGCTTCTTGATCGTCGGGTTTGACTCAGCACAGCCAATAACAAAGGAAGGGATCTTGATCGCTTTCACATCGTTCTTAATGTCGAGCCACATTCCCGAAACCTGGCACAGATAGCGCTGCAGTTCCTTCGCGGCGTATTGTTCCAGTTGAGAGGCCTTGGCGCCGATGATGATTTGACCGGATGGCTTGCCTCTTTGACCCGCGGCAGAGGATACTGTCTGGACGAAAACAGCACCGAGCAGAATCGTTGATGCCAAAATAGTTGCCTTCATTT
>JBBTCR010000322.1:0-4150 GCA_038043105.1 Bacteroidota bacterium | reverse complement strand
GCCAACGCTCGAGAGGGGACGTATGAAGCAAAGATCATAACACCCGCACAAGACCGGAGCGTAATCAGTCCCCTCTGCAGCAAGGGTGTTGTGTGTTGGGGGAGAGGGGATTTAGGGGTGTGTGCTTTTCAATTATAGTTTGTCCGGTTTTGACTCGCATAAGCGTATCTGCGTAGCATCAGTTACTCACTCCCCCATCGCTTTGACAATAACGCGTTTTCGCCGCTGCCCATCAAATTCGGCGTAATAGATCTGCTGCCACGGTCCGAAATCAAGCTTACCGTTGGTCACTGGGACAATGACCTCGTGATGCATCAACAGGCTTTTCAGATGCGAATCGCCGTTGGTCTCGCCGGTCCGGTGATGCCGGTAGTTCGGATCGAAGGGCGCGAGCTTCTCCAGCCAGTCATCAATGTCCTGGATCAATCCCGTTTCCGCGTCGTTGATGTAGACGGAGGCGGTGATATGCATCGCAGAGACGAGGACTATGCCCTCCTTGATGCCGCTTCGATCCAGAATTTGCTCAACTTCCGAAGTAATGTTGACGTACTCTCGATGCTTCTTGGTGTTGAACCAAAGGTATTCGGTGTGGAATTTCATCGTGTCCCTGCCTTTTCTGATGGTAGAAGAACCATAGAGTCGAGCGCTTTGAGTTTCAGCGAGATTCTGCCGTTAGCCGACTGGACCGTCGCTCCGGTGAAATACTCCTTCAGCTCACCGCCAAAAGTTGAGGGTAACGAGACCTCCACCGATTTCGCTCTCTGGTCGAAATTGATGACAACAACGACATAGTCGTTTTCAAACCGTCTGGCGAATGAATACACTTTGGTGCTGTCGGTGTTCTGCAATCTGAGATACTCACCGCGGCGCAGAGCAGCATGTTTTGCATGCAACATCCCCAGCTTTCTGTAGAACTCCCGGAAATCCGGGTTCTTGGTCCAGTCGATCTCGACTTTTTCGAACAGATCGAGTTTTTTGTTGTTCCCCACTTCCTCTCCGTTGTAGATCAGCGGCACGCCGGGGAACGTAAAGGCGAGCAGCGCTGTGGCTTTTGCTCCCGGCAAAGAGTATTTGACGACCGCCGGGGCATCGTACGCGTTCTTGTCGTGATTTGTGTTGAACCTGAGGCGAAGGGAGCCTTTGGGGAATCGGTACAACTCGGTCTGCAGGATCTCGTCGAACACTGACACCGGCGTCGTGCCCTTGATGATCTTGCCGAGCACGTCATAGACGCTCCACGAGTAGGTCAGATCGAATGCCTCCACGTGATGCTCAGGCAGGGTCCCTTCCGAGAGCATGATGACCGGCTTGATCTTATCGAGTTCCTTGCGCGCCCGCGCCCAGAAGTCGGTCGGAACGAGCTCGGCCACGTCGCAGCGGAAGCCATCAATGCCGATATCCCTTACCCAGTACTTCATCATTTCGATGATGTACTTCCGAAGCTCGTGATGATCGTAGTTCAAATCGGCAACGTCCGTCCAATCCGCATTCGGCGCAACGATAGCTCCTTCGGCATTCGTTGTGAACCAGTCGGGATGCTCCATGATGAGCTTGCTATCCCATGCCGTGTGGTATGCAACGAGATCGATAATGATCTTCATCCCAAGCGCATGAGCAGCCTTCACCAGAGATTTGAAATCATCGAGTGTCCCGAATTCGGGATTGATCCCATAGAAATCCTGAACGGCGTAGGGACTCCCAAGTGTGCCTTTTCGATTCAGCTCACCCACGGCATGTATCGGCATCAGCCAGACTATCGTGACGCCGAGATCTTTCAACTCGGAAAGCCTCCGCTCCAGAGCCTTGAACGAACCCTCTTTTGAGAATGATCGCAAGTAGACTTCATAGATGACTGCATCACGAACCCAGTCTGCGCTTGGTCGGGCCTCAAGGTCGGCGAGCTTGCTCCTCAACAACTCGTGAACACGTCGGAGCGGAAGAAGCGTGACAGGCTTGTAGATCCCTCCCGGGCCTCCGTGGTCATTTACGCGGACGATAAGCTCGTTCTTGCCCGGTCGCAAACCAGTCCCCACTTCAAAATAAAACGGCTCACTGTACCCCACGTGTGTACCAACCTTGTTGCCATTGAGCCAGAGATCCGCGTCATCGTCCACCCCGCCGAAGAAGAGAGCGAGCTTTTGCGAAGTATCCGCAACGTCCAATGTTGTCGCAAACCAGCCCACGCCGTCGTACGCCTCGAGATTGTACCTGTCCCAATAATCGGGGACGTGAACCTTCGTCCAACCCGTACGATCGTGCCCCTCCTGAAACCACTTCTCGGTTATTCCATTGTCGAGCGAATCGATTTTGAACAGCCACTCACCATCAAGTGACATCGCGGAATCCTTTTTTACTGAACATCCCCCGAAATAGCCTACCGCAATCGGCAGTGCGAGATAGAGCAACGTAATAGCAAGTCTTTGGCTCATCGTTCCTAGCATCTACGCTGAAGAGTTATCAAGAAGCGGCTCGATGGATTTCGGCGCTCATCCGGTTCCTATCCTTTCACGCTGCCAAGCGTAAGACCGGAAACCAGGTAGCGGCTGAGTGTGAGAAAGAGGACAACGACAGGGATCATGACGACGATCGAAGCCGCGCCGTATAGGCCCCATTCCGTACTCATGCTTGCCTCGAACGATTTGAGTCCGATCGGGAGAGTCCATAGAGCCGTGTCCTGCAAAATTTGAGCGGCAACGAGATACTCAGACCAAGCGGTCATGAACGAGAACAGAGCCGTGATGACAAGCGCCGGCGCTGCAAGCGGGAGCATTATTCTGTAGAAAGCCATGAACTGTGTACAGCCGTCGATACGCGCAGCTTCTTCCAGGCTTGTCGGAATCGTATCGTAGTATCCCTTCATCGTCCAAATGCAGAACGGCAGCGCAGTCGCGCAGTAGACGATGACAATCCCCAAGTAGGTGTTGATCAATCCGAGATTGATCAGCATGATATACATCGGTAGCAGAAGCATTGTCGCTGGAAACATTTGGGTCGTCAGCAGGCTGAGGAGACCGACATTTCTCCCGAGGAAGCGAAATCGCGAGAAGCCGTAGCCTGCCATCGAAGCGAAGACGACTCCGGTGAGCGTGACCGCCAGCGAAACAAGGGTGCTGTTTCCAAGCCAGCGGAGAAAGTCGCGCTCGGTGAAGAGCTTGACATAGTTGCTAAGGGTCGCGTTTGCCGGAACTAGTTCGAGCGACGTCGACAAAAGCTGATCACCAGGGCGAAGCGAAATGTTGACGATCTGCCAGATCGGAAATACCGCGATCAGCACAAAGACGATCAACACCGCGTGCGTTGCAGCCCGCTGGACAACCTTTGTCCGTTTGTTTTGAATAGCCATTGCGTTCTATTGTGCTGATACTGGAAGTCGCGTTGTATTTCGATGAATCGCGATTTGAACAGACCCCCTGCGTCGCAATAACAGCGACGCGTCCCCCTTACAAAGGGGGACAAAAGGCTTCGAGCTGTCGAAATCGCGCTCTGACTTTCCCCTCCTTGGCAAGTCCCGTCCGAAGGACCCCTTCGGGGAAGGGACCCCTTTGGGGGAGGGGATCAAGGGGTGGTTATGTTCAAGAATTCGATCAACTCCTTTTTTACAATACAAGGTAACTTATCTGTAGCATCACTAGTATGCTGCCTCCGTCGCCTTCGACTGTTTCATAAACACCAAGCTAAGCGAGAAGAGGATCAAGAATATGACGAGCGAAAGCGCCGCTGCATAGCTGAAGCTATAGAAATTGAATGCGGCCTTATAGACGAATGACACAAGAATATGCGTCGTATCGGACGGCTCTCCCGCATTACTCACCAGCCAGACGATGTTGAGATTGTTAAACGTCCAGATCGTGCCGAGTGTGATCGCAGGAACCATGACGGGGCGAATGAGGGGAATCGTGATCGTTTTCAGCTTATGCCACCACGACGCGCCGTCGATGTCCGCAGCCTCGTATAATTCGTGCGGGATGCTTTGAAGCGCTCCCAGCGCGACGACCATCATAAACGGGAATCCCAGCCAGACATTGGTGAGAATACACGCGAGGAATGCTTCAGTCGGACTCCGCAACCACTCAACGGCCGGTAACCCCAGATACTTCGTGATGATGAGATTAATCGACCCGTACTCGTAGTTGAACATGCCACGCCAGGT
>JBBTCR010000321.1:0-4196 GCA_038043105.1 Bacteroidota bacterium | reverse complement strand
AAATACTAGCCAGAGTTTAATTCTGCACCACCTACGGGAGACTCATTGATATGTCAACGAAGAGAACACGATTCGCTGCAGGCCTAACGCTCATCTGCTCATTGTTAGCTTCTTCATCTGGACTCGGTCAACTCAAAGTGGTTACGTCCCTTCCTGACCTTGAGAGCATCGCTAAGTTGATCGGGGGAGGGCAGGTGGATGTTTTTTCCATTGCGACAGGTTTTCAAAACCCACATTTTGTCGATCCGAAGCCTAGTTACATCCTGAAACTCTCGCGTGCTGATGTCTTCGTGACAGTTGGGCTAGACCTGGAAATCGGTTGGGTGCCACCGCTTCTCAACAGCGCTCGGAACTCAAGAATCCTGAAAGGGGGAGAGGGTTACATCGACGCTTCTGTCAACGTACCTTTACTGCAGGTTCCGACGAGTGCTAGCAGGGCACAAGGAGACATACATATTTATGGGAATCCCCATTACTGGTTGGATCCAATGAACGGGAAAATCATCGCCAGGAATATTCTTGAAACGTTTGTCCGCCTGGACCCTGATCATCGCTCAATCTATGAGTCAAACCTCAAGAAATTCGATGAGACGCTGGATGCAAAGATAAAAGTCTGGATCGCTCAAATGCTTCCCTTCAAGGGAACCAAAATCATTGCCTACCACAACGAATGGCCCTACTTCGAGCAACGCTTCGGACTGCAGATTGTCGACTTCCTGGAACCGAAGCCCGGAATCCCCCCGACACCGTCACAACTCCTCAAAGTCATCAACGAGATGAAACGTGACCAGATTAAGATCATTATCATTTCGCCATACTTCACAACAGAATCTGCCGATCTCGTTGCGCGAAATACGGGCGGTAAGGTTGTCACGCTCGCGACATCAGTAGCTGCTGATGAGCAAATCAAAACATATTTTGACCTTTTTGATTATAACATCTCACAGCTCTTACAGGCTTTACGATAAGCTTCGATGAATCGTACTGGAGAATACCACTATGTCGGAAATGTTTAGCCACAGTTTTGTCGTCAATGCCTTGACAGTAAGCGCAATCCTCGGCCTCTTGCTTTCATATCTGGGAGTGCACGTCGTAGGTCGCGGAATCGTGTTCGTCGATCTCGCCTTAGGACAGATTTCGATGCTTGGTGTTGCCTTTGCGAATTTCATCGGAAGAGAACAGACAGTCATATCGATCATTTTTACGATGGTCGGAGCATTCCTGATGTCCTTTATCAAGGTCAAAGACAAACGCCTGAAACATGAAGCGATCATTGGAATCGTCTACGCCGTAGCCTCTGCTGGCACCGTCCTGTTGATCTCAAAATCTCCACATGGCGAATCCGATATCTCTGAGGTGTTGTTTGGAAGTGTGTTTACGGTGACGACAGCCCAGATCATATCATTAGCTGCAGTATTCGGTATCATTGGCGTCATCCACATCATCTTTCGGAAGAAATTCTTCGCATTGACGGAACAGTTCGAGAATCGACAAATCGACCACATGCGAATCTTCGATTCGTGGAATTTTCTTTTCTATCTTTCCGTAGGACTCTCGATCGTTTTCGCTGTGAGGCTTGCTGGAGTGATCCCTGTTTTCTCTTATCTCATTGTCCCTCCGGTGGCCGCCATTCTCCTCTCACGAAGCACAAAAGCTGTTGTATGGACGTCAATGATCATTAGCGTACTGGGCGGATTTTTTGGGATCTATTTTTCGCTACACTTTGATTTTCCAGCAGGGTCCTCCGTGGTCACCATCTTGGGAGCTATTTTTGTTCTGGTTGCTCTGATCAAATTTGCCAGATTCAAGAGCGTACCGGTGGTTAACGATAACCAAGCGGAAGAACACTCACATGTCACTGAATGACAAAATCGCACTCGTCACCGGTGGTACGGGCGCCCTCGGTTCCGTCATTGCTCAACGGCTGAGCGATGAGAGCGGCGTGGTATTCGTCTCTTATCTCCTTGAGAAGGAGCTCGCCCACCTTTCGGACGCCTTCAAGAAACACGTGAAGATCCTGAGGGCCGATGTGACGGATGAACGGCAAGTGAAAGAACTTTATGATGCTGTTATTGGAAGTTCTTCGCGGGTTGACATCGTTGTGAATACCGTCGGGGGTTTTCTTCCTCGCAAGCCGATCACCGAAGTCGAGTTGTCGGAATGGGAACTGATGATGAACATCAACCTCAAATCGGCCTTTCTGTCAACACGGGAAGCACTACGTCGGATGCAGGGTCAGAGATACGGCCGTATCATTAACATTTCTGCTATGGTCGGCCTCAGCCCCACGGCCGGTCGGGCGCCCTATGCGATCTCCAAAGCCGGCGTCTCAATGCTCACGGAAATCGTAGCTCAGGAGGTCAAGGGAACTGGCATCACCGTCAACGCGATCGCACCGAGTATTATCGCGACACCTGCGAATCTCTCGTCCATGCCTGATGAAGATTCAAGCAAGTGGGTGAAGCCGGAAGAGATCGCCGATCTGGTATGCTACCTTTGTTCCGGGCCTGCCGGTGCAATCACCGGCACCACATTCAAGGCTTACGGCGGGGTATGAGAATAGCTGTTGATTTTATAACGGGGTTTCGATATGTTTGGAGGTAGATGGTACAGCGTGACGCGACAACATCGATGCCTTTCAACGAACTATGGCCGTCCTCAGGCAAGCGAATATCATCGCTTGCCTTTTTCATTCCAAGTGAGAGATGGGAATGACGCTCAACGAACGGATCAACAGCGATCTGAAGCCTGCTCTGAAATCAGGCGACAGGACGATGCTGGGCACCATTCGGTTGCTCCGCGCCGCAATGATTGAGCTCTCGAAGCGCGGCACGGGGAAGGAGATTTCCCCCGACGATGAGCTCTCGGCGCTGACGGCCGCCATCAAGAAACGAAAGGAGGCAATCGAGCTGTACGAGAAAGGGGGGAGGGCAGACCTCGCCCATCAGGAACGCCAGGAACTCGAAATCATCACGTCGTATCTGCCCAAGCAGCTCAGCAGAGAGGAGGCCGAGCAGCTCATCCGGAAGATCATTGCAGAGACCGGGGCGAGCTCGGCCAAGGATTTTGGAAAAATAATGCCACTTGCGATGAAGGAGCTAAAGGGGAAGATCGATGGTAGACTTGTTCAAGAACTTGTGAAGGCTAAACTCGGAGCCTAGACATGCTAATTGACCTGCTCGTACTGTTTCCACTCATTGGGTTCGGGCTGCTCGGTTTCCGCGACGGCCTGGTACGAAAACTGGTTGCAATCGCGGTCTCAATCATCGCGATGTTTATTGCGCATTTCTTTATGCAGGACATCGCCAAGGTGCTCGTCGAGCAACTGAACGCTCAACCATCCTCTGCGCCAATGACCGCATTCTTCACGGTCTTCTTCATCCTCTTCTTTCTTCAGTCTGTTCTCTATCGATTTCTGACGGACAACTACAAGATAGGTGGAATAATCGACCGCATCATCGGTTCGGTGGTCGGGGTCGCTGAGGGCGTGCTGGTGATTAGCATCGTTATGATGATACTCACGTTGCAGGGCCCACCATCGCGGAGGACGGTCCGAGATTCCCGACTTTACGCCCCTGTGGTCGCCGTTGCACCTCAGATAAAGGATTTTTTCTCTAATCTTCTGCCGTCAGCTCAGGAATCCATCGAGAAACTCACCTCGCCCGGCGAAGGCAAGGTTGATTCAACCCTCCAGAAAGCACGGGAGTGACGGCTGAGATTCAGTGATGGCTGATTTTTCGACTGCGATAAAGAAACTCGAGTTCGACAAAATCCTGGATCGCCTCCAGCAGCTGGTCGTCTCCGAACCAGGTCGAGAACGCGCGGCTGCGCTCCAGCCATCGACAGACCCCGAGTCCATCCGTCTCGAGCTTCAACGGGTGTCCGAAGCAAAGGAGCTCCTCATCGCCGAAGGGGGCCTTCCGCTGGATGGGATCAAGAACGTTGTACCCGCACTGAAGAAGTCTTCGATCGAGAACCATATTCTCACGAGTCGCGAGCTGCTGGATATTGCATTAACGCTGCGCGCCGCCCGGACAATGGCCGGCTTTCTTTCTAAGCGGCACAAGAATTACCCCCTCCTCGCAGCAACGGTTGCAGCGCTTTTCTACGACAAGGTCGTCGAGTACAACATTCTGGAGTGCGTTGACGAAGATGCGAAAATTCGCGACTCGGCAAGCAAGGACCTGCAACGAATT